>NZ_JADNEM010000004.1:0-186527 GCF_015552275.1 Holdemania sp. 1001302B_160321_E10
GGACGGCTGTATTCCGATATTTTGATCTCCCTTTTCTTCGGTACGCCATCTCGTTGGTCTGTACCCCGCTTTGTCTTCATGAATCTGGTTGGCTTCAACGATCATTTCTTTCATCTCCCATCACTTCTAATATTGCAGTTTTTTTGAAAAAGCCTCGCTCATTTCGATGAAATTTGATAAATATTAACCAATTTTGAAGAAAGTAATGAAACTATTTTCAATATTTACTCCTTGAAGGTAATCTCCTGCCCTCCCTCCAGCAGGAAAACAAAAAAGCGGCTCCAACGATGTCCGCTCTGCCTCCCTGAAGCGAGACCGGATTCATTCGATAAAGCCACTTTTTTACGATCATCTAATATTACGGTGAAATGCTATCCGATCAGGAAAGTCCGCTTATGCGACGGCGGAGTCCTTTTCGTAAGCCTGCGCCATCCGGGCCAGACTCTCTTCCAACAAAGACGTCGGACAGGCCAAGTTGATCCGCTCAAAGCCGCTGCCTTCCTCGCCGAACAAATACCCTTCGTCCAAGAACAACAGCGCTTTCTTTGTCATGAATTCTTCCTGTTCGTTTTGATTCGCGAAATAAGCCCGCAGATCCACCCATAACAGATATGTTCCTTCCAGCGGAGATACAACCGCCTTCGGGAAATGGCTGGCGAAGAATTCGACAGCCGTTTTGCGGTTGGTTTCCAACAAATCTAACAGCTCGTCCAGCCAGCCCTCGCAATGACGATAAGCCAGCGTTGCCGCTTCATAGGCCATGATGTTCAGATGACCGTTGATATAACTGCTCATCGTGGCCTTGTAGGCTGCGCGCAGCTCAGCGTTGGGAATCACGATATTCGAGCACTGCATCCCCGCCAGATTGAACGTCTTCGAGACCGACGTGCAGACGATCATGCGGTCGCTCAATTCCGGCGACAACGAAGCGAAGACGGTATGCTCGTAACCTGGCAGAATCAGATCGAAATGAATCTCATCGGAAACGATCAGAACGTCGTGTTTCAGACACAGTTCGCCAACCCGCATCAGCTCCGCCTTCGTCCAGACGCGGCCGATCGGATTATGCGGACTGCAGAAGATCAACATTTTCACTTCCGGATCGGCCAGCTTGGCTTCCAGATCGTCAAAATTGATAGAATATACGCCTTCCTGATTGATCAGACTGCTGGTCACCGTCGTGCAGCCGCAGGCTTCAATCGTCTTTTTAAACGGATAGTAGACCGGTGTGAGGATCGCAATCTTTTCACCCGGTTTTACAAACGCGCGGACGGCGACGTTGATCGCCGTGACGACGCCCGGAAGCAGAACCAGCCACTCTTTTTCGATTGTCCAATGATGGCGGCGCTGCATCCAGTTCACCGTTTCCGTGTAGTAATCCTCACCAGCGTCGGTATAGCCTAAGATCCGGTGATCGAGAAACTGTTTCAGACCTTCAATGATCTCCGGCGGATTCATTAATTCCATATCCGCGACAGATAACGGAACGATTCCTTCCGGCA
Source organism: Holdemania sp. 1001302B_160321_E10 (assembly GCF_015552275.1). Taxonomy (NCBI): domain Bacteria; kingdom Bacillati; phylum Bacillota; class Erysipelotrichia; order Erysipelotrichales; family Erysipelotrichaceae; genus Holdemania; species Holdemania sp. 1001302B_160321_E10. The sequence continues at coordinate 1,503 of NZ_JADNEM010000004.1, forward strand.
CTTCCGGGTTTTGCTTACGCATCCCTTTCCACTTGCTGGAATTCTGGGGCTGTCGGTTAATTCGGGTTGTGAAATCATAGCTCATACGCATTTCCCCCACTTTCTGACTTCAGCTTACAACCAGGACTTGAAACACAGAACTTATTTCCGGATATAACCGCTCTTGATGCAGGCTTCTCTGACCGCCTTGGAAACGGCCGGGACGACGCGGGAATCAAACGGCGATGGAATGATGTATTCTTCCGTCAGCTCTTCCGCCGGAATCAGATCGGCGATCGCCTGAGCGGCCGCAATTTTGACGTCCTCGGTAATCCGGGTCGCTTTCGCGTCCAATGCGCCGCGGAAAATGCTCGGGAAGGCTAACAGGTTGTTGACCTGGTTCGGGAAATCGGAACGGCCGGTCGCGGCGATCAGCGCTCCGCCCTTTTTCGCTTCATAGTAATCAATTTCCGGTGTCGGATTCGCTAAAGCGACGATGAAGCAATCTTTGTTCATCGTGGCGATGTCTTCCTTCGTCAACAGGTTGCCCTTGGAAACGCCGATGAACACATCCGCGCCCACTAACGCCGCCTTTAAGTCCGCCGGGCTTTCGCCATGCAGATTGGTGTATTCGAGCAGCTCCTGCTTCAGCGGGTTGTAGCTGTCCTTTTTATCCGGATGCAATACGCCCTTGGAATCAAACGCCAGAATGTTCTTGAAACCGTAGTTGTACATCATCTTGATAATCGAGCTGCCGGCCGCGCCGACGCCGTTGACGATGACCTTCATGTCTTCCGGCTTTCTGCCTGTTAACCGCAGACCGTTGATCAGTGCCGCCAGCACGACGATCGCCGTACCATGCTGATCGTCATGGAAGACCGGGATGTTCAGTTCTTCAATCAGACGCCGTTCGATCTCCACGCAGCGCGGAGCGCTGATGTCTTCCAGATTGATCGCGCCCAAACCTGGGGAAATCAGCTTGCAAACCTTGATGATGTCTTCCGGATCCTTGGAATCGACGCAGATCGGAAACGCGTCCAGCCCGGCGAAGCGGTGCATCAATAACGCCTTACCTTCCATGACCGGCAGACCGGCGACCGCGCCGATATCGCCTAAGCCCAGCACCGCAGTACCGTCGGTGACAACCGCAACAGTGTTGCCCTTGCCGGTATAGCGGTAGGCATTTTCCGGATCTTTGTTGATTTCCAGACATGGCTGAGCGACGCCCGGCGTGTAGGCCAGCGTCAGATCTTCCGGCGTTTCGCAGGGAACCTTCGGTTCGATCGATAATTTGCCATGGTGCAGTTCGTGCAGTTTCAGTGCGTCTTCATAAACAGTCATTGTGTTATCCCTCCACTTTTTCTTTCTTCTTATTCTTGGCTAAACGTTTCTTGCCCGGAATACCCGGCTTGGTCATTTCCTGAACATCCATGATGATTTCCAGGTCATGCTCGGTAATCAATCCGCTTTCCAGCAGCACCTCGCGCAGCGTGCGGTTTTCGATCAGCGCCTGCTTAGCGATCCGGCTGGCGTTAGCGTAGCCGATATGCGGGGCAAAGGCCGTGATCGGGGAAACCGAGCGTTCAACGAAGAACAGGCAGTTTTCCTTATTCGCCTTGATGCCGTCGATCGCGTTCAGACGCAGCGTATGGCAAGCGTTAGCCATAATCTCAATCGACTCGAATAGATTCTTAAACAGCACCGGCTCGAAGACATTCAGCTCCAGCTGTCCGGCTTCCGCCGCCTTGGCGATTGTCACATCGTTGCCGATGACGTTGAAGCAGGCCTGGTTGCAGACCTCGGCGATGACCGGATTGACCTTGCCCGGCATGATCGAGCTGCCCGGCTGCCGGTCCGGCAGCTTGATTTCCGCTAAGCCGGCTTTCGGCCCGGAGGCCATCATCCGCAAATCGTTGCACATCTTGGACAGATTGACCGCCAGCACCTTCAGCGCGCCGGAGGCAAACGCCAGCGTATCGCAGTTGCGGGTGCCGTCGACCAGATCCTTGGCGGAGCTGAGCGTGATGCCGCTGATTTCTGAAAGCACCGGCACGATCATCTTCTTGTATTTTTCATCCGCATTCAAGCCTGTGCCGACAGCCGTCGCGCCCATGTTGACGGCCTTTAAATCGTTGAAGGCGACGCGGATCCGCTTGATATCGCGGCCGACCATCGTCGCATAAGCGTGAAATTCCTGGCCTAAACGGATTGGAACGGCGTCCTGCAGGTGCGTCCGGCCCATCTTGATCACGCCGTCGAATTCCTTCGCTTTTTTAAGCAGGGAATGCTGCAGCTCGGTCAATTCGCCCAACAGCACCTCAACCAACGCCAGCGCCGTCAGACGGCCGGCGGTCGGGAAGACGTCGTTAGTCGACTGACCGAAGTTGATGTGATCGTTCGGATGGATATAATCGTAGACGCCGATCTCGCGGCCGGCCAGCTGCGCAGCCCGGTTGGCGATGACTTCGTTGGCGTTCATATTAAACGACGTGCCCGCCCCGCCTTGGATGCAGTCGGTAATAAACCACGAATCCAGCTTGCCGGAGATGACCTCGTCGCACGCCTCGGTGATATACTTCAGGCGTTCGTCATCCAGGAATCCGCACTGGTTGTTGCAGTAAGCGCTGGCTTTTTTGACCTTGCCGATCGAGCGGATCATCTGCGTATGCATCCGCCGGCCGGTGATCTGGAAATTGGTCATGGCCCGCTGTGTCTGCGCGCCGTAGAGGGCCTCCTTCGGGACTTCGATTTCGCCCAGTGAATCATGTTCCCACCGGAACTGTTCCGGGGTTTGTTCTGTTGCGTTCATGCTTTTTGTGAATTCTCCTTTTCTTCTTTCCACTCGTCTTCCGTGAACACCCGGACGCCGTTTTGGATCAGCAGCTCGGTTGTCAAACCATGGCCTTCCCTCAGCGTGCGGGTGAAACTTCCATCATAAATCAAACCTTTGCCGCAGGAGGGACTTTTGGCTTTCAGCACCGCCAGCGTGATGTGATGTTTCTGAATCAGCGCCAGCGCGGCTTCGGCGCCCTTGCGGTACTCGGCAGTACAGTCCTTACCGGATTGCGTGCAGATCTGGCAGCCCTGGCGTTCGCACGGATCGCGCGGGATGCCCAGTCCGCCCAGCACTTCCGGACAGATCGCCACGGCTTCCCCGCGTTCAACCATTTCCTTCAGCGCTTGCACGGTATTGGCCTTGCCGTCATAGCGGCAGGCCCTCCCCGCCAGACAGGCGCTGACGGCGATCATTCAAAATCCTCAGCGTACAGATCGTTTCCCTGACTGTCGAAGCAGACGAAGACCGGGAAATCCTCGACCTCCAGCCGCCGGATCGCTTCGCTTTGTAAATCCTCAAACGCGATCGTTTCGGCTTTTTTCACGCGCAGGCCCAACAACGCGCCGGCTCCCCCAACCGCGGCGAAATAGACCGCCTGATTGCGGATGATCGCCTGCTTGACCGCATCGCTGCGCTTGCCTTTGCCGATCATGCCGGCCAGGCCCAGATCCAGCAGCTGCGGAGTATAGACATCCATGCGCGTCGCCGTGGTCGGGCCGGCGCTGCCAAAGGTCATCCCCGGAGGCGTCTGGGTGGGTCCGACATAGTAAATCATCTGATCCTTCAGATCAAACGGCAGCGGTGCTCCGGCGTCCAGCAGCTCCTTCATCCGTTTGTGCGCCGCATCCCGCGCCGTATAGATCACGCCGCTTAACAGCACCTGTTCCCCTGCGCGCAGGGACCGGCGGTCTTCCATCGTTAACGGCAGTTGAATTTTCTTCATTACAGCACCACCTTTTTATGCCGGGTTACATGGCAGTTGATGTTCACCGCCACCGGCATGCCCGCGATGTGCGTCGGGAACCATTCGATATTGACCTTCAGCGCCGTCGCGCGGCCCTTCAGCCCCATCGGTCCGATGTTGAGCTGATTGATCTGTTCAAGGCATTCACGTTCCAGCTGGCGGTATTGTTCGTTCTCATTCTCGCTGTCCAGAGGCCGGACTAACGCCCGCTTAGCCAGGTAGGCGGCATAATCCATCGTCCCGCCGACACCGACGCCGACGACCATCGGCGGACAGGCGTTCGGGCCGGCCAGCTTGACGGTTTCCAGAATGAAATTCCGGACGCCTTCGACGCCCTCAGCCGGCTTGCACATTTTGATGCGCGAGCAGTTCTCCGAGCCGAAGCCCTTCGCCGCACATTCGATTACGACCTGATCGCCTTCCACGATCTCCGTGTAGATCACCGCCGGAGTGTTGGTCAGCGTATTCTTCCGCTCAAACACCGGATCACTGACGACGGAATTGCGCAAATAGCTTTCCTGATAGGCTTCCTCTACGCCCTTGTTGACCGCGTCCTTTAACGATCCTCCAATAAAGTGAACGTCCTGACCGATCGTCAGCCAGACGACCGCCATTCCGGTATCCTGGCAGATCGGCAGCCGTTTCGTCCTGGCCAGCTCAGCGTTTTCCATTAACAGCGCCAGCGCCTGTTTGGCCCTGGGTTTGTCTTCCTTTTCGGCATAGGTGACCAGTTTCGCCATCACGTCGTCAGGATATTCAAAGGCGATGCCGCTGCAGCAGTCCCTTACGATTTCCTGTATTTCTTTGACTTCAATTTCTCGCATACTCCTAAGCCCTTTCTGTTTGTTATTGTAACACAAACAAATCGGGGAATGAACTGCTTAATCCGCGCATTCCAGGATGTTCCTTGACAAGATATAAATTCTTTCATCAAGGAACGCAGCACATTTGAAACCACTTTCAGAAACATCGTTTCACTGCCATTTTCAATGATTCGGGAATACAATAGAAATTGAGGTGAAAGCATGAAAAAAATTGAGATTGAAAAACTGGATCGGAATCTGATTTCCCTGATCCATAACGACTGGGCCGTGCTGACGGTTCAGGACGAGGGCAAGGTCAACGGCATGACCGTCAACTGGGTTCAGATGGGCTGGCTGTGGAACAAAGCGGTGGTCACCGTGTACGTTCGGCCGCAGCGTCACACCTACCCGCTGATCGAACGGGAAAACAGCTTCTCGCTGGCGTTCTTCGACAACGATCAACGGGAAAAGCTGGCGTATCTGGGCAAAGCCAGCGGCAAAGATGAGGATAAGCTGGCGCATGTCGGCTATACGACAACTCTGCTCGACGGAGCGCCGTGCATTGATCAGGCGCGTCTGGTGCTGGTTCTGAAGAAGCTGGCGACGATGGAAGTCAGCGACGCTGAGTTTATCGACAAAGCCGTGGAAGACGCAAGTTATCCAAACCGTGATTACCACAAGGCTTATACGTGTGAAATTGTCGCCGCTTATCTAAACGAGGCATAATTTTCAAACAATTCGCAAACGGATTTGATTTTCTTGTACTGTTTCCTTGTGCAGTGTCCTTGTGCAGTGTTCTTGTGCAGTGTCCATAAAAAAAGCTGTGGTCGCTCCGGCTGATTCCTGCCTGATTGATGACCACAGCTTTTTATCTTCTTTCTCAAAGTATGCAGGCGCGCATCTTTTTGCGATGCTGCTTTCCATGTCGATTTTTTTAAATTATAAGGATTGCGCAGATTCAGCCTAACAATGCCACTGAATTTTTGCCGGACAGGGTTCGTCCTTGACGGATTGAGCTGAAAGCGAAGCATACGCATCCTGCCAGATTTGACGGGTCAGCTCCTCCATTTCAGACGCAGGCAAATCCAGTCCCTGATCATAGACAAGGGCCGCGGCCGCATAGAACAGAAACCCCAGCGCATTGGTCGGCGTGGTCAGTGTGCCGCAGGCCGCAGCGATCGCGCGGGCAGCGGCCTGGGTGATCGGATCTGGGGTTTCCCGGGCGATCTGGCCGGCTTCCTGAATCCACGGTTTTCCTGTCTTTCCCGGCTGATTTTGCTGCACAACCATTTGACACGCCTGAATCAGCGCAGTCAGCCGGTTATCCCCGCCGGCTTTTTTCTGATAGATCGGCAAGATCCTGCTTTCAACATACCCAAGAGACCAGCGCGCCAGTGTGGTTTCACTCTGAGTTTCGATCAGCCGCATCATTGCGATGCATTCCGGCGAATTGACATCGCCCAACATTTTTCGTAATTTTGCCATTTTCCTTATTTCCTTCTGATTTAAATCAAAATGCCTTCGCAATGATCCAATTCGTGCTGAATCACCTGCGCGGTAAAACCGCTGAATGTCCGTTGCTTGATTCGGCCCTGTTCATCCTGATAGCGCAGCTGCAGCTTTTCAAAGCGCTGCGCCCGGCGCGTGCCTGACAGTGATAAACAGCCTTCCTCAGCCGTATATTTTCTCCCTTCGACCTTAATGACCTGCGGATTGATCAGCACCAGCGGCTGATCCGCAACAAAAACCGCGATTATCCGGACGGACTGACCGATCATGTTGGCGGCCATTCCGGCGCAGTGATCCGCATGCGCCCTCAGCGTGTCCTTCAGATCTGCCGCAACGGCCAGATCCATGTCCGTTGCCTCCCGGCTGGGGCGGCTGAGCAGAATCGGATCCGTTACTATTTCTCGAATCATGAAATAAATCACCCTTTCTTTTCAACGTTTGTTTTCTCCTGAACCGGTTTCTTCAAATTTCGTTTCAGGAGAATATCATGGCGCTGCGCCGCTGCCTGCAGCTGATTTACCGCCGCGGCAGCTTTTTCCTTTACTGGCATCGCCGGATCCAGCGACCGCAATCTTGTCATGACCGTTTCCAGCTCCGCCAAAGGAAGCAGCGTCACGGCCCGACAATAAAAGCTTTTGCGGCGGCCTTCGTTATAATCTTCCAGCAATTCCGCCAGGATTGCCAGTTTCTGTTCCATCTGTGCTTCAAAAGCGGCAGGCCCGATCCTTTTCAACTGATCCAGATCCTTCAGCCGGTGATGGCAGGTCACAAACGAAACGGTATCCTCAATGGCGGCCATCAGCTTGCAGGGATAGTGTTCGCATTGGCTGCAATATTCAATCCCGCCTTGTTCTGCGGCGCATTTCAAAAGCTTGCAGCGGGGTCTGCCCGGCGCTCCGCAGCCGGGACAATGACCGCCCAGATACAGTGTGCAGCAGCCGCAGGCCAGACCGCACAGCGAGAACTTCGGATAGGCCCGCAAGCCTTCATTTTTTATCGTCATTTTGTTTCTTCCTCTCCTTTACCGGAGCTGCCATTGATATTTTGCCATATCTACGCAGCCGTTGGGCTTAAATTCAACGCCCTCCGCTTCCAGCAGGCACCGCTGTTCATCCCATCCCGGCGCTGTCCGGCCCTGGCTGTTGACCACGCGGTGGCACGGATAATCACCGTAGAACGCAGAATGTGAACAGGCTTTGCCGACATGCCGGCCATGGCGGGGATATCCGGCCAGCTCGGCGATCTGGCCATAGCTGGCAACCTGGCCATAGGGAATCTCGCTGATCACCGCCAGCACCAGCGCTTCAAAATCTTCCTTCATCGCCGTTCTCCCTTTCAGTTTGCTTGATTAATTGTTTCCAGCAGCGAATCGCTTCCGATTCAAATTTATCGCGGTGATAGATCATCCAGTTCTGATTTTCCAATTCGATTCCTTCGATCTTTACTTCCGTCAGCTCGCCAGCCGCCAGGGGTGAACGAACCATCTGCCGGGGTAATAATGCGATCCCCAAGCCGGCCAGCGCGGCTTGCTTCAGAACTTGGGAATTGACGCTTTCCCAGGCGGGTTTGACCTGGATCTGGCGCAGCCGCAGCGCACTGTCCAGACTGTCGCGGATCGCGCTGCCCGGCTCCCGCAATAACCACGCCTGATCCCCCAGCTGGTCCAGCTTCAACGTTTCAAATCCGGCAGCCGGCAGGTCCGGACGGCAGACAAAGGCCAGCCGATAGCGGGAAAATGGCAGCTTCACAATGCTTTCTTCCTCACATATTCCTTCGGTAAAGCCCAGATCCACTTCATTCGCCAGCACTTTCCTGACGATTTCCTTCGCCCGATCCACCTGAACCTGCACCGGCGTCTTCGGACATTGCCGACGAAACTGCGTTATCAGAGAAGGCAGCCACATATTGGCGATCGTAATGCTCGATCCGATCCGTAATGGCGCCTGCTTTTCCAGATCAGCTGTGCTTTGTTCAAGATCTTCAATCGCTTCGAGAATGGGAACAAGCTTATGGTACAGCTGCATACCGCGTCCGTTGACCCTGCAGTGACGGCCGATCCGGTCTAATAACGTGTAGCCTAACTGCTGCTCCATTTCACTCACCACATGCGAGACCGCCGGCTGACTCATATATAAGACCTTCGCTGCCCGGGTAACGCTTCCCTGCTCGACCACGGCCCGAAATACTTTCCACTGCCGGATTGTCATCCTGATCCCTCCTTTGCGGCACGCTGTCCTATTTTGCCGCTGTCTTTTTAGCATAACTAAATAGTAATGGAAAACATAGATTTTTGCAATTTTACTTCATCCTTTATTTTACAGATAATAGATCCGGAGGGTGAAACTTATGAAATCATGGAAAACCGGACTCTGGCTTTTCGCCGTCAATTTGTATATCAGTACGTTTACGTTCGGAGGCGGATACATCGTCATTCCGATGATCCGCAAGATCTTTGTGCAGCAGAAACAGCTCTTTACGGAATCCGAGCTGTTGGAGATGGCGGCGATTGCCCAATCCTCACCCGGTGCGATCGCTGTCAACCTCTCAGTTCTGGCCGGCCGGCGTACGCTGGGCATGGCCGGAGCCTGGATCAGTGCGGTGGGGGCCGTTATGCCTTCGTTTATCATCCTGGCGCTGATTTCTTCCTGTTATGATGCCTTCCGCACCCAGCCGGTCATCAATGCCTGCCTTAAAGGCATGGAAGCCGGGGTTGCGGCGCTGATCGTGCAGCTGGTCTATGAGATGAGCGCTGTGATCTTGAAGCAGAAGCAAACGCTTCACAGCTTGATTTTACCCGTCACGTTTTTCTGCGGTTTTGTCCTGGAAATTCCGGCGATGACGCTGCTTTTGTTCTGGACGGGGATCTCGCTTGTACTCAGTTTTATCAATAATCAACGGAGGAACAGGGCATGAATCTGATTCTGGACTTGTTTGTCACCTTTTTAAAAATTGGTTTGTTCAGCATCGGCGGCGGTTATGCGACCCTGCCTCTGATTCAGCAGCAGGCTGTCGTCGTTCATCCGTGGCTGACGCTGCAGGAATTCACCGACATCATCACGCTGTCGCAGATGACGCCCGGTCCGCTGGCAGTCAACACCTCGACGTTTGTCGGCATGCGTTTAGGCGGGCTGGCCGGGGCGATCGCGGCGACCGGGGGCTGCGTGCTGTGCGGAATTTTGATCAGTCTGGCGCTGCAGCGCTTTTTCAGCCGCAACGGCGATCAGAAAGCGGTATTGCATCTGCTTGAAACGTTGAAATCGGCTTCTGTGGGTCTGATCGCCGCCTCCGCCGCGACGATTGTTCTGATCGCGCTGTGCGGGGTTTCCTCATGGAAGCAGCCGCTGCAATTCAACGGGACGGCACTGATTCTATTTGCGCTGTCGCTGGCGGCGATCGTCAAAGGAAAACTGGGTCCGATTCCCGTTTTGATCCTCAGCGCGCTGGCCGGTTGTCTGTTTTATCTCTAACCTTCCTTATTGAGAAAATCTTAAGTTCCAAAAATGAACGAAATCAGGTAGAATAAAAGCGCAAGACCACAGATTAAAATCAGGGAAATTCTAAATCTGCGGGTATGGAGGAGGAACTATGAAAAAACTTGCTGCTGCTTTATTAACAATCGCTTTATTACTGACCACTGGCTGCTCCGGAGGCACCAGTAAAGAAACCGGCAACGTCATCGCCCGGCACTCCGAGGATGAAGACGGTCTTTATTACGGCAACCTTGGCGATACAATGCGCAACGAATTCTTCGACTTCATCGTTGAAGACGCCGCGCTGACCGACAGCTTCGGCGGGTATACCGCAAAAGAGGGGATGCAGCTGTTATGCATCACTGTGAAAGAAACCAACACCTTTGGCGAAGCGCTGCCGATGTTTGATCAGGATTTCGTGCTGACTTGGGAATCGACGGAGGAATTGTACTATCCGTTAGTCAATCTTGACGACAAGTCGGTCATGCCGGAAGAATTTGAGCTGGCCAAAGGCAAGTCCGCGACGTACAAGCTGGTCTTTGAGGTTCCGGCGGAGGAACCGGAATTCCTGTTGATTTATCTGGAGGAATTCGACAATGATGAAACTGGCGACATGTTCGTCGTCACGCTCAACCCGAACGCTCAGTAAATCGTCCAGGCTGGTTTTCTAACCGGGGCGTTCGCAATCCGACAGGAAACGGGGTGCGGCTGAGCTTGAAAATCAGCCGGTAAGGGAGCGCCGGCACTTATCTTTATCCAGTTACAAATAGTAAAATCAGGCAGAATCAGCGCGGCCCTTTCGGGTAAGCCTTGGCAGGCGCTGGATTTCTGCCTTTTTTATATTCTGCTTTTTCTTGATTTTCAGCTTTTTTAACATTCTGTTGTTCTTGATGTCCTGTTTTTTCCTTAGTTGTTTATTCCTTATTTCCTGTTTTTTCCCTTATGTCCTGTTTTTCCCTTATGTCCTGCTTTTCCCTTATGTCCTGCTTTTTCATGAGGCTCTGTTTTCTCGCACGACTTTTCCCTGATCCTCCCTCTTATTCAAAACCTTCCCCGGCAATTCTGCTGCGCAAGCCAAAACACTGCCAGACCTGCCGCTAATCCACAATTTCCGCGCCTGTCCCGAATTGGCATGACTTCCTTCTGCTTTTCATTGGTCTGCCCACAGCGTGTCCGTCATGAATCACCCTATACCTTGCATTCCTTCCTTCATCTCGATACAATGAGGGTAACAGGAATGAGAAGGAGAATCGACGCATGAAACCGAAAATAGAAATTTGCTGCGGAAGCGCGCAGGATTGTCTGGCCGCTCAGGCCGGGGGCGCGGATCGGATCGAGCTGAACTCCGCCCTGGCTTTGGGCGGCTTGACGCCGACGCTGGCCAATCTGATTCAGGCGAAAAAAGCCGTGTCGCTGCCGATCATTGCAATGGTACGCAGCCGGGGCGCAGGCTTCTGCACCACCGACGCGGAATTTGAAATCTTATTGACCGACGCCGAACTGCTTTTAAAGCACGGGGCGGCGGGTCTGGCCTTCGGCGCATTAAACGCCGACCGCACCATCAATGCCGCGCAAACCCGGGCCATGGCTGACCTGGCCCATCAGTATGGCAGGGAGTTTGTTTTCCATCGGGCGTTCGACTGCACCGTTGATTTCGATGCCGCGATGCGGCAGCTGATCGACTGGAAGGTGGACCGGGTGCTGACCAGCGGCGGGGAAGCGAAAGCGGAACAGGGAATTGAAACGATCGCGAGGCTGCAGCGAAACTATGGCAGTCAGATTGAAATTCTAGCTGGCAGCGGCGTCAATGCGGGCAACGCGCAGCTTTTGTTAAAGCAGACTGGCGTTTGCCAGCTGCATTCCTCATGCAAAGACTGGCTGACCGATCCGACGACCGCCGGCAATCACGTCACTTACGCCTTTGCTTCGGCGCCGCATGAGCTGGATTATGATGTGGTCAGCGAAAAGAAGGTTCGTGAATTAACGCTGGCCGCCGCTGGATAAGTTCCTCTTTGGAATACAGCAGCTCTTGCCTGATGCACAAAGCGGCGGCTGAAAAGCCAAACGAAAACCGATTCTTCACCTTTGCATCAACCAAGGTCAGGAATCGGTTTTTTTCTTCTTCCGGGAATGTCCCGGCTGTTTTATGATTTTCACTTCGGGTTGAGGTTCAATCCATTCTTCTTTATCTTCATTGACCAGACCCGCGGTTTCCAGCGACGCCAGTTCACTCAGCTTCGGCCACAGCCCATCCTGCCGCGCCAGTTCTTTGGTCAGCATCCGGATCACGCGCTGATGCCCCGAGGAACATTGATGAAAGCAATTCAACAGCTCCACGTCTTTGTTCTGCAGCACGATCTCCTGGCTTTTCCGCACGCGCCCATGATAATCCAACAGATAGTTGAAATCGACGCCGAAGATTTCCGCCATGCCGAACAGCGTGTTGATATCCGGTTCCGCGACATTATTCTCATACCGGGAAATCGCGCCGTCGCTCAAGCTTAAATCCTGCCCCAGAGCTTCCTGGCTGATTCCCCGTTCTTCCCGCAGCAGACGCAGATTCTCGCCCAATGAGAGTTTTGCTTTCATCCGGCCCCTCCCTTCCTTGTTTTCGTATAAGAATCATATCGTAAAACAACGTAAAAATTTGCCATTTCTCGTTAATGGATAATCTTTATTTTTCTCTTTATACGAGATAAAATAGAGTTCGACCAGGAGGTGCTTATGGAAAATCCATTTCAGGTTAATTTGAACCTGCTGCCAAACGACGCAAAGACTGATCTTCCCCGGCTGGAAGCTCTGCTTTTCCTCTGCTGCAGCCATGCCGCGCTGCGTTGTCCCTACACAAAGACTCCCTGCGATCAGCGCTGCATCGCCCATATCGAGCAGACGCGAAAAGGTGCAGCTGAAACAGACTGACCGGATATTTACAGAATTTGTCTGACTTCAAGGCTGATCTTCCTCCTTTTTCTTTTGCCCTGCAGTCTCCTGAAAAGCCGGTAAATTTTAATTTGTGGAAAAGTAGCGCGGCGGACTTGTCAGGACGGGGGAAAAGTGTTATATTATCTTAGCAGTCACTTATCAAGAGTGCTAAAAGGAGGAAATCATTATGGCTAAAAAACAGTTTAAAGCTGAATCCAAGCGTCTTTTGGATCTGATGATTCATTCTATCTATACCAACAAGGAAATCTTTCTGCGGGAACTGATCTCCAACGCGTCAGACGCCCTGGACAAGCGGTATTACCTGTCGCTGACCGATGAAAATCAGCGCGTCGATAAGAGCGAATTAAAAATCCGGATCGATCTGGACAAGGACAACCGCACGATCACGCTGACTGACAGCGGCATCGGCATGACCCAGGAGGAACTGGAGACCAACCTCGGCACGATCGCACACAGCGGTTCGCTGGAATTCAAGCAGAAGCTGGAGGAAGGCACCAGCGATGTCGATATCATCGGTCAGTTCGGCGTCGGTTTCTACTCCGCGTTCATGGTTGCCCAGCGGATCATCGTCGAAACCCGCAGCGCCCAGAGTGAACAGGGTTATTCCTGGATCTCCAACGGCGAGGACGGCTACACCATTTCGCCGATCATGAAGGAGACTGTCGGCACGAAGATCATCCTTGAATTGAAGGAAGAAAGCGAAGACGACAAGGTCGACGAATATCTTGACGAATACACGATCAAAAACCTGATCCGCAAGTATTCCGATTATGTCCGCTGGCCGATTGAGATGGAAGTGGAAACGACCAAAACCGTCGAAGGCAAGGACGAACCGGAAACGGTAAAGGAAATCCAGACGCTGAACTCGATGGTTCCGTTATGGAAGCGCAACAAATCGGAAATCAAGGAAGATGAATACAACGAGTTCTATAAGAACAAATTCATGGATTGGGAAAATCCGGCCAAAGTCATGCATTATTCCGTGGAAGGCACGACGTCCTACAACGCGCTGTTGTTCATCCCGGCCAAAACACCGTACAACTTCTACAGCGCCGATTATGAACCGGGACTGCAGCTTTACTGCAAGGGCGTGTTCATCATGGACAAAGCCAAGGATCTGGTACCGGATTACTTCCGCTTCGTCCGCGGTCTGGTCGACAGCGACGATCTGAATCTAAACATCTCGCGTGAAATCCTCCAGCAGGACCGGCAGATGAAAACGCTGGCCAAGAGCATTGAGAAAAAGATCAAGAATACCTTGGAAGACATGCTGAAAAACGATCGGGAGAAATATGAAGAATTCTTCAAGAACTTCGGTCTGTCGCTGAAATTCGGCGTCTACCAGGACTATGGCATGCACAAGGATCAGCTGCAGGATCTGTTATTGTTCAAGTCCACGCACAACGATGAATACACGACGCTGGACGAATATGTCTCCCGAATGAAGGAAGGCCAGGATCAGATCTACTTCGCCAGCGGCGAGAGCATTGAGCTGATCAAAAAGCTGCCGCAGATGGAAAAGCTCCAGGACAAAGGCTATGAAGTCCTGTATTTCACAGACGACGTCGACGAATTCGCCGCCAACATCATGATGGAATACAAGGAAAAGAAGTTCAAGTCGATCAATCAGGGTGATCTGGATCTGGACGATGAGGAAGAAAAGAAGGCCAAGGAAGAGAAGACGCAGGAAAACAAGTCGATGCTGGACAAGATGAAGGAAGCACTGGGCGAAAAAGTCAAGGAAGTCCGCCTGTCCTCCCGTCTGAAATCCCATCCGGTCTGCCTGGTCTCCGACGAAGGTCTGTCGATGGAAATGGAAAAAGTCCTGAATCAGATGCCAAACCAGAATGAAGTCAAGGCTGGCAAAATTCTGGAAATCAATCCGGATCATGAGATCTTCGCGACGCTGCAGAAGATTTATGACAAGCATCCGGAACTGATGGACGAATACACCGATCTGCTTTATACGCAGGCGATGTTAATCGAAGGCTACAAGATTGAAGATCCGATCGCGTATGCCAATCAGGTCTGCGATCTGATGATCCGCGCCAACCAGGAATAAGCTTCAATCAAAACCCAGATAAAAAACAAGGAAGAAATGGAAGAACACCTGTCTAAAGCGTGTTCTATCCCTTCTTCCTTTTCTTTTCCCCCAGCTTAATGCTATAATTACATTTACTCAGGTTAGATTATTATTTAATGAATAACAAGGAGGAATAAGGCATGAATTCTCTGACAGAGATCAACGCCCGGCAGCTTCTCGGTCTGCTTGCGAACTGTTTCGACATGATCGATCCGCGCCTGATTGGCCATGAGCTGCGTTCAGCTTCCTATGCCGACCAGCTGCTGGAAGCCGCGGGGATTGAGGGAGAAACCCGGCGGGATCTGGACTGCCTTGTTTTTCTGCATGATATCGGCGCTTACAAAACGGAAGAAATTGCGCGGATGATCCAGTTTGAAACAGAAACGTGTTGGGATCATGCGATCTACGGCATGCTTTTCCTGCACCATTACTCTCCGTTTTCCACGATGGCCGACGCGGTCATGTTTCATCACAGCCGCTATGACAAAATGCTGGAAGCGGGAATTGATCGCAGAACAGCCCAGACTGCCAGTCTGATCAGTTTCTGCGACCGTCTGGATATCTTTCTCACCTATGGTCACGGAACCCTCGCTCAATTTTTACAACGAATCCGCCGCAGGGAATACGCAGGCTGGTTTTATCCTGCGCTTTTGGAACTGGCTGAGAAAGCCGACCTGAAATCCGTTGCGGCCGCGAGGCCGGATTTTCTGTTTCAGCGGGAACGGCAGTTCCCATTTTCATCGCGCCAGATAGAAACGCTGCTGACGATGTTGATCGTCGTCATCGACTTTCGTTCCCGCCACACGGTTACGCACACGATGATCACCGCCTCGACGGCAGTGCAGCTGGGACGCCGGTGCGGCGTTTCCGCTGATGATCAACAGGCGCTGAAAATTGCCGGAATGTTCCATGACTTGGGGAAAATCGGCATTCCGCTGGACATTCTGGAAAATCCCGGACGGCTGACCCCAGCGGAAATGACAATCATGAAGACGCATGTGGAAAAAACAGCGGCAATCCTGAACGGCTGGGTCAGTGAGGAAATCTGCGATATCGCGCTGCGTCATCATGAAAAGCTGGATGGTTCCGGTTATCCGGACGGACTAACACTCCAGCAGCTGACGCTTCCCCAGCGGATTCTGGCCGTCGCCGACATCTTCAGCGCTTTGACTGGGGAGCGCAGTTACAAACAGGCTTACCCGCTGGAACGCTCATGCCGGATTCTGGCCGAGATGCGGGATGCGGGCCAGCTGGATCCGCAGGTCGTCAACGCCGTGCTGGACGATCCGCAGGGATTAGACGCCCTCAATCAACAAAACTGCCGGGAAATTATCGACAGCTATCAATGCATCCAGGCTGAAAGCCAGGCTCTGTATGGCTGCCTGACGGATCTGACGCAGGCGGAGAGCTGCCTTAACGAACTATGGCAGAAACTCAAAGCGGACGCTTCAACACCCCATTCCGCAAGCGCAATGTTGAAAGAAGACTTCCTTTAAAGTTAAACTTCATCCTGAGGCCGGACAATCCGGTCTTTTTTCATTGTTGGCAAAGCTCTTGCCGCCTGGCAGCAGATTTCAGCCCCCCGGCGTGTCCGCTCCATCGTAAAAACGACGGGTGAACTTCGCTGAACGTTCCCCATCGTTTTCCAACGTGCCGCTTCGTTTATCTTTTCAGGCCATTTTCCTTTTCCGTTTCAGCCCGCGCTAACCACTGCAGCCTGTTTTCCAGCGGCTGCGGCTTCGCTGATATTTCTTTCCCGCTTCAAGGCGGATGTACTCATTTTCTTCGCCGCTTATTCACCGGTGTAATCGCGGTCGAAGGTGATGACCGTGTACCACTTTTTCTTCTGCCGACTTAATTGGGCATTGATCTGATCGCGGATCTCGTCAAAACTCAGCTTGCACGCAAACGGAACAACGATATCAAAAATCAGGTTCGTGTGCGTGGGTCCGCTGACCATCCGGAAATCATGAAAACTTAACTGTTCGTCAATCCGGGCAAGAATTTCCTGCATCATCTTCCGCGCTTCTTCAATCTCCTGATTATCCGTTTCAATCGGATCCATGTGAATCGTAAACATGACGTGCAGCTGCTCGTAAATTGCCTTTTCCACCTCGTCGATCGTATCGTGGATCTGAAGCAGATTGTCGTGAGCGCTGACCTCGGCATGCGCGCTGCCGATCAAATTACCCGGGCCATAGCTGTGGATGATCAAATCATGCAGACCCAGAATTTCCGGACGACTCAGCATGATCTGTGAGATTTTGCCCACCAGCTCTTTATCTGCCGGCTGTCCTAACAGCTCGCCGATCGTATCTTTTATTATGCCGTAGCCGGAAAACAGGACGAATATCGAAACGACCACGCCCATAATTCCATCGACCGGCCAGCTGACAAACGCTGACAGCACCAGAGAAACCACCGTCGCCGCCGTGGCGATCACATCGTTCAGGCTATCCTGCGCCGTCGCCAGCATCACCGACGAATCAATCCGCCGGCCCAGTTTCCGATTAAAGCCGCACATCCAGAATTTCACGCCGATCGACGCCAGCAGCGAGATCAGCACAACCCAGCTGAACCGGACAGTTTCCGGATGAATGACCTTCATGACGGAGCTTTTTAACAGCTCAAAACCGACGATCAGAATGACCGACGCCAGCACCAGCGACGTCAGATATTCAATCCGGCCATGACCGAACGGGTGATCCTTATCCGCCGGCTTCGCCGCCAATTTGTAGCCAAACAGCGTCACGACGCAGCTGGCGCTGTCCGAGAGGTTATTGAACGCATCCGAGGTGATGGAAATGGAATGAGCGATTGTTCCCATGACCAGCTTCACCGCAAACAACAATACGTTGCAGGCAATCCCGGTCAGGCTGCTCAGAAATCCATAATTCTCCCGAACTTTCGGATCCTCAGTCTGCGCATAATTGTTAACAAATTTTCTAATCAGAAATTCAGTCATCGAACTCACTCCCTTGAGTGATTAGTTTACCACAAAAGGTTCGGGTTAGCCCAGACTATTTTACGTTCAGCACTCCGGCGCGGGCCTTATTCACACTCCGGCTTTCCCATAAGCGCAGACGGACCGGAAAATAAGGCATAAAAACAAGCAGCGGAAACAGGGTAAGCGGCCAGACTGACCCGGTCTGGGCATACGCTGGTTCCATGACGTGAACGCGCAGCGACGGAGGCATCAGAAAAAACAAGCCGCAGAACAACAAGGCCAGCGCCGTCAGCCAGTCCAGCGACCAGCGGATTTCCTGACGTTCGCTTTTCTTCATGGAAGCGACCCATCGACATCCTGACATCGCGATCACGCCGTTCAAGACTACCCCGATCTGCCAGCCTGGATTTCCGGCCATCGGCTGCAGCGCCAGAATCACCCCGCCGGCCAGCCCGGATAAAACCGCCGCTTTCCACGGCCAGCGCCGGCGGCTCTCCGTTTGAAAGAAAACCAGCGCGCAAGCCGTGACCGCAAGCAGGAATACTCCTGCGCTGCCATATCCGGAAATCAGATATCCCATTCCCGCCAGCTGTCCGCCAGCCGCCAACATTCCTTTATGTTTTAACTCCATCGTTTGTCCCTCCCTTAATGCGTCCTAATCATACCACAGCCGCGATTTTTCATTGTCCGATTAATCGGACAGTGATACAATATTTTTAAGAAATTTTAATCAGGAGGGGATCTTTCGTGGCGAATCAGCGGTCGCAGAAACAAAAGCTGTTGGAAATCCTGCGTCTGCTTGAACAGGAAACAGACAGCGATCATCCGATCAAATGTGATGAAATCATCGCCTTACTTAATCAGAAAGGGATCAGCGCCGAGCGCAAGTCCGTGTATTCCGATCTCGATATTCTGCGTCAGGCAGGCTGGGATATCCGCTATCAGAAAAATCGGGGCTACTGGCTGCGCCGGCGCTACACCCTCGCGCAGCTGAAACTGCTCAGCGACGCCGTCGGCTCACTGGCTATTCTCTCCGCTGACCAGGCGGAACAGCTCAACGCGACGCTGGGGCAGGAATGTTCGCGCTATCAGCAGCCGCAGTTAACGCCGGTTCTGCCGGCCCGCCGCGATTCTGACGTCGACATTCTCGGCAACATTGATCAGATCCTGAAGGCGCTGCGCGAAAATGTGGAAATCGAGTTCCGGTACTTTGACATCACCGTGCATAAACAGAAACGCTACCGCCGTCAGTCGCAGTCCTATCAGCTCTTTCCTTACGCGCTGATCCGTGAAAACCAGCGGTATTATTGCGTATGCTACTCGTTTCATCATCAGGGCTTCTCCCATTACCGGCTGGATAAAATGGAACAGATCCGGCTGAGGAGCGAACCGCTGCCCCGGATTCCTTTCGATCTGAAGGAATATGCCGCCCGCAGCTTCGGCATGTACGCCAGCGACCCCGTCAACATGACGCTGCGCTTTGATTTATCTCTGGCGAATACCGTTTTCGATCGGTTCGGTCAGGACGTCATGATCACGCGCATCACCGATCAGGATTTTGATGTCAATTTGACTTTGAGCGTCGCCCCGCCCTTTTTGGGCTGGTTGTTTCAGTTTGGCCGGAAGGTCCAAATCCTGCAGCCCTCTTCGCTGAAGGCAAAAATGCGGGAAGCTGCTGAAGCCGCGCTGGCTTCGTTAAATGACGAATCGGTAAAGCCGCCCTTTGCGGACTAATGCCTTGCAAGCTGGCCGCTGATTTTCCGACATGGCTGCCCACCTGTATCCTTGAACATCCTTCACGCTTCAAAAGCCGGGATGTTGAAGCTGTCGGAAATAAGCTTTAATCACTGGCAAGAGCGTTTTTTATCCGTTTTTTCGCTTTTAAAACCATTGAATATCGTTTATTTTGTGAACAGATCTTCCTTCCATTTTGGTAATTATCTGAAAATTCAATGTTTTGAACAGATGAAAATGATATAATAAATGCACATTCAAAGGAGAGAAGCCTATGAAGCTCTGTATCGGTTTGTGCGACGATAATCCGCTCCATCTGCGTATGATCGCGCAGGAACTCCGACGTTTGTGCGAAATGCGGGAAATCGAAGCTGAGATTCACCCCTGGGACAGCGGCGCACAGCTGCTGAAAGACCTGGAATCCTACGAAATCCAGCTCTATATTCTGGATATCCGGATGCCGGGCATCACCGGAATCGAGGTCGCGAAACAAATCAATCTGGTCCAGCCCTCAGCGCAGATTATTTTCATTTCCAGTTATCTGGAGTATTTTTCCGACGTTTACGAAACCGAACATCTGTATTTCGTCCTGAAATCGCAGATGGCGCAGCGGCTGCCGGATGCCCTGGACCGGGCGCTGAACAAGCTGGGACAAGCCCAGGCCGGTGTCAGCTTCATGCTTCGCAGCCGCAGCCAGGTCATTCCGATTCCGATTCATTCGATTCTCTGCATCGAAAAGGAACTGCGTAAGATTATCGTCACAACCACGCATGACCACTATGAAATGTACGCAAAGCTGCAGGAAGTGCTGTCCCAGCTGCCGCCGGATGAATTCTTCCAATGCCACCGTTCCTACATCGTGGCATTCCGGCATATCGAACAGATCTGCGGCAATGAAATTCTGCTTTCCAACGGTAAGCATATTCCGATTGGCAGGACTTTTATGAAACCGCTGAAAGAAGCGCTGTTAAAGCGGCAGTTTTCGAAATGAAACCCCGGCATACAACCAGGATTTCCCAGCATTGAAGCCTTCTGTCAAAGCGCAAACCTGACGTTTGCGTTTTTATTTTGGACGTTAATGCCGATCTTCACTTTTTCTACGTTATTGCCGATCTTCACTTTCCTATCCACCGTAAATCCTTGCTTTTTTGCCCTCCGCCAGCTTTGCGGCAGCGGCGAAGCTGGCGGCAGACTGGCTTTTAACCGCCGGGTTTTACAAATCGGGCAAGGCCAAAAACGCATTGAAAAGAAAAGAACGCAAGAAAACAGCCGGGTCCGTCATTTTCAGGAAACCGGCTGTTCGTTTCTTCTTAAAATCCGCCGCATTCAAGCGTCAGGCCGTCTACTCAAACCGCAAGGCATCAGGCTGCATTAGGCAAGGTCTGCGGTTGAATTTCACAGACATAATATTGCAGCTTTGCCTGATCAGCCGGATAACGCTTATGGAAACGCGTACAAATCCGCTGCGCCGCGATCTCGCCGTCTTCCTGCCGCCGCAGATTCATCATCACCGCGTACTGACTTCTGGAAATCCGGCAGAAAATATCGCTGCTGCGCAGTTCGCTTTCCAACACCCGGCTCAGATATTCCAGCTGATCGTTTTCCGGCTGCGCGCCTTTAATGCTCCGCAGTTCCATCATCATCAGATAGAAGCTGTCCCGTGACCGCTGAATTTCCCGCACCCGCGCCTGATACAGCTTTTGAAAAACGGATCGATCGCAGAAAAACGCCAGCGGCTCGCTGATATCCTCGTTCAGGGAAGAAACCAGTTCCTCCATCGTCACCGCTTCGCCGTTTTCCACGCTGATAAAATAGATCAATGCCTGCGACTTGCCCTGGAATTCAATTCCATACTCCTTCCGAAACGCCGCCGCGACCTGTTCATAATAATGAATCGCTTCGTTGTATTGCCGCTGTCGGATCATCACCCGGAGCATCAGATAGTTGACCTGATCGTTAAACGGTTCGACTGCCAAAAGCGCCTTGTATAAATTCTGCGCTTGTTGAACCAGCTCGTTCTGTTCCAGATCCTCCGCGATTTTATCGGTGATGTTCAGAACTTTCTGCCACTGTTTTTCCCGTTCCTCCACAATCCACGCGTCTTCCAGATCCGCTAAAAATTCGCCCTGGATTAAGCTCGTCAACGTTTTGGCGTCGCCGCAGTCGGGCCGCAGCGCGATCTTGTCCAGATGCGCAATATCCAGATCGAAATCCGCCGACGGATTCAATCGGTAACCGCCCCGGACGGTCTGGATCCAATCCCGGCCGCCTCCGCCCGGCAGTTCTTCCAGCGCTTTGCGCAAGCGGAAAATGGCGAACTTCAGCGCGTTCAGCGGATTCCGGCTGTCCGGCCAGAATACTTCAATTAACTGTTCCTTGGTGATGGCCCGGTCGCGGTGAAGGATCAAATAGGCGAAAATGGAAGCGATCTGCTTTCCCATTGAAGCCCCGAAGTTGATTTCCTTTCCCCGCACCCGAAGCGTAAACTTTCCCATCATCGTGATTTTCCACTTCATGTTCATCCACGTGTACCTCACATTATCATCAGTGTAACAAATTTTCCGGCAAATGAGAAATACAATCTCAAAATTATTTGAGGTTAGCCAGAATCACGGCCGCAGCGATCAGATTTTCAAGCCCCGCCAGAACTGCAATCCGGACAAACGAAGGTTTTGATACCTTGTGATGAGCGATGATCATGCCTGCGGCCAGCCCCAGTGCGCCGCCCAGAAAAGCGAGCGTAAAAAACACCCTTTCAGGAACCCGCCAGCGATGGGTGCGGGCGCAGAATTTATCCCACAGACACAACACGATTTCCACCAGGTTCACAAACCAGAAGGCATAGAAGCCAAAATTCATAACACCGGCTGATCCTTCGGATCATGGTTGAGTACCTCGCAGCCGTCGCTGGTCACCAGCACAAGGTCCTCAATCCGTACCCCGCCGACGCCCGGCAGATAGATCCCCGGTTCAATCGAGAAGCACATGCCTTCCTCAACGATAATTTCATCGACCGCGCTGACGTCGAATGGTTCATGCACGCTTAAACCGATCCCATGTCCGGTACGGTGGATGAAATACGGACCATAGCCCGCTTCCTCAATCACCTGACGGCAGGCCCGGTCAATGTCGCAGAACCGCACGCCCGGCTTCACTGCCGCAATTCCCGCCAGATTCGCCCGCCGCACGGTCTCATAGACTTCTTCCATTGAGTTCTGCCCGACGAAGTATGTCCGCGTCATGTCCGAACAATACCCTTCAAATTGACAGCCCATGTCGACGATCACCGACATGCCTTCTTCTAAAACCTTATCTGACGGCACGGCATGCGGATCGGCGCAGTTTTCCGCAAACGCGACGATCGTGTCGAAGGACGGATCGCTGTCCGCCAGTTCCCTGAATGCCGCGTTGATTTCCTGTTCCAGCTGCTTCTCACTCTTGCCCACCTGAATCAGCTCGCGCACCCGTGCCATGACTTTATCGTTATTCAGCGAAGCCTGGCGCATCTTTGCCTGCTCGGACGGATCCTTAACGCTGCGGATGCGGTCGACAAGATTACCGTCGACGATTTCCAGATCCGGGCGCAGCGCCATCAGACGGATCAGAAAGCCTGCGGACCAGAACTTGTCGATCCCGACCTTCCCGCTTAAGAATTGGGAAACGACCTGTACCCCATCCTCGGTATCGTTGTAGCGGACAAGCTCAAAGTCAGCCTGAGGGGTCATCGGAAACAGCTCGTTAAGCACCAGCTTCGGCAACCCTTCCGTCGTAACGACTAATGCGATCAGCCGTTCGCCGCAAGAGAAGCGGCGCCCGATAAAATATTCGACCGCGCTGTGATCGGAAATCACACAAGCACGCAGCCCTTCCTCCTGCATTTTCTTTTGAAGTCGTTCTACCCGTTCTTTCATGATGTTTTCCTTTTATCCTTTCTTTTTACTTCGTTTCAAACCGGGAGCAATCCGGTTTCTGTCTTTCTGCAAGCACTGACGGCTCTTCCGCCAAGAGCGGCGCTTGTTTCCTTACGGCGATGTCTTCCGCATGCGACTTGAGGGACGCCGGTTCCGCTTTCTCTGGCGTTGATCCGGCTTCCTCGGCCAGAACCACGTTGAGCCATTTGCGGTGGGCTCCGACGATCGGTATCGTGTCCAGCTGATCTTCAGCGATCCAGAAGCAATGCTCCGGCAGCGCTTCGTTGACCTGATTGTTCCATAGTCCGCGATAACATTCCATATTCCACACGCGATGGGAAAACACATGCTTGCGCCGTCCCTTATAATCGAGCTGATCCGTGAGTTCCAGCGGCACCGCGCTTTGCGGCAGACGGTACAGTCCTTCCATCAGCCCGTCCGACCAGTCGTCGCTCAGCAGAATCTGATGTTGATCGTTCTCGATCCAATACGTATACAGCTGCAGTTCCAGCGGCGGTTTCGCCTTTTTCTTAACTGGGTATTGACGCCAGCTGCCATCCTGCCCCGCGCCGCACATCGGCGCTAACGGACAAAGCAGGCACTGAGGATTTTTCGGCGTGCAGACCAGCGCGCCGATCTCCATCATCGCCTGGGTAAACACCGCGGGATCGCTGCCCTCCATCCAGTCGTACACCTGACGCCAGACAAAATCAACCGTCGTTTTCTTCGTGATATCCTCGCCATATCGGAGCACGCGCGTCGTCACCCGCAGGACGTTGCCATCGACAGCCGGTGCGCGCAGGCCGTAAGCGATGCTGCCGATCGCCCCGGCAGTGTAAAAGCCAATCCCGGGTATCGTCCGCAGCTGTTCGACATCGGCCGGCAAGATTCCGCCATAGCGCCCGGCCACAACCTTCGCGCCCTCATGCAGCTTGCGCGCCCGGTTATAATAGCCTAACCCCTGCCAACCATGCAGCACATCTTCTATCGGCGCCTTGGCTAACGCTTCCACGGTCGGCCAGCGCTCCATCCAGCGCCTGTAATACGGAAGCATGGAATCGATCCGCGTCTGCTGCGCCATGATCTCGCTGACCCAGATTGCATAGGGATCACGGGTCTGGCGGAATGGCAGCTCGCGATGATGGATCTTATACCATGCGCATAGTTCTTCCTGAAAATTCATTTTCTTCACCGCGCTTATTGTACCGTGTTTTCCGTTAAAACTCAAACTTCACGCAGCAGGATTGGACGTTTGTTTCCGACGGATCCGCCGCCACAGTCCGTGAATGATCAAGCCGCCGGCGATCATCGCCAGAAAATAACAGAAATTCCCCGCCGGAATCCCCCAGAGCCGGGCGATCTCGCGAAATACCAGCTGGGTATTGGCAAGCTTGGGTGAGAGATAAAACATCGACAATTCACCATATCGGGAAAGGACAAGGTTCAGGATTTCCGCGATCCCCGTAAGTCCTGCGAGCAGTCCGAGCATTTTCACCGCGCCCCAAACATCATCCTCCATCGCTGCGCTGGTTCCGCACAGAATGCCGATCACGATCAGCAGATCGTGCCACAGAAACGAGAACAGCGTCAGAAACACATACCGGCTCATCATATCGGATGGATCAAGATATACGGCAATTCCGCCCAGCAGTGCATAATTTGCCAGAAATGTGATAATCGTTTTTCGCCTTTTTTTAAGCAATGGCAGAAGCAGGCAGAGATACATCGGCATGCTGCACAGCTGAAACGGGAAGTACCACCAGTTATAGACGCCCTGATCGACGATCAGAAAGCGGAACAGCTGCTTGAGAACTTCCCCGCTTGCCAACAGAACGCCGAGACAGAATAACAGCTTTTGTCTGCGGCTTTCATTCATCCCCCGCAGCCGCCACGCGCCAAGCGCAAACACTACCGCCACCCCGATCATCGCCGCATGAAAACTTCCATAAGGCACAGGAGCCTCCATCATTAAGCCCGACTTCAGATAACCAGCGCGCATAAGCATCCCTTCTTCGTCTTTATTATAACGCGCGGGTCAAACCGTGGTAAAATAGAAACAGGTTCGAAAGAAACAGTTCGGTTTTCCAAAAAACAAACGATCCCCGTCAAAAGTGTAAAGCAATCCGGGCGCGGACCGAAACGAAACCCAAACGAAACCGGAAAAGCTTGAAAACTCGATTTAAAAACAGGATCATGAACACAAATCATAAAAAAAATCTGCAAGCGATTTAGAAAAAGGAGTGGATCATCATGGAAGAAACGCTGCAAACGCTGCAAAGCATTCTTGATCAGGGCCGGCGCATTGTCTTTTTTACCGGCGCGGGCGCGTCCACGGAAAGCGGCATCCCGGATTTCCGCAGCGTCGATGGACTGTATCGCCAACAGTACGATTACCCGCCGGAGGAAATCATCAGTCATCATTTTTTCAAGGCGAATCCAAAAGAGTTCTACCGGTTTTACCGCAGCCGCATGCTTTATCCCAACGCCCGGCCCAACGCCGCTCACCGCTTGATGGCCGAGCTGGAAAAAACTGGCCGGTGTCTGGGCGTCGTGACGCAGAATATCGACAATCTGCATACCCTCGCCGGCAGCCAAAACGTCGCGGAGCTGCACGGCTCAATCATGCGGAATTACTGCGTGCACTGTCATCATGAGGAAGGTCTGGATTTTATTCTGAATACGAAGGATCTGCCGCGGTGTCCGATCTGCGGCGGTCTGATGAAACCGGACGTCGTTCTGTATGAGGAAGCGCTTGACGAATCTGTCATGGACAAAGCGTTAACCTGGATCCGGCAGGCGGACGTATTGATCATCTGCGGCACTTCGCTGGCAGTCTATCCGGCTGCCGGGATGGTGCGGTATTTCACCGGCGATCAGCTCGTCGTCATCAATAAGACGGCAACGCCAATGGACGATAACGCCGATCTTTGTATTCAGGCGCCGCTGGCGGAAACGCTGGGCCAGATGCACGTTGAATCAACAAACCATTCCTGAAAAGGACTACGAGGATCGCGCTCCGCAAGTGAATCCTGCAGGATGGCTTTTACCTTTATACCGCAGTGTCCGGCAGGCTCCCTCATGGACTCAACTTAAAAGGAATTCCCGTTCAATTCGTGGAATTCCCTTTTTGTATTTGTCGAACGATCTTTCGGACTTCTGCGACCGCCTGTTCCTCAAGCGCAGCGATCTCGCTGGCGCTGAACGGCCGCGCTTCCCGCCTTCCTCAAATTGAAGTCGCGGCGGCATAATAAAGTCCCTCCACCTGAAAATAAGCGATACTGGAATAAGCAAAACTCCCGGTGTCCCCGGTATGGAAATCAGTCTCAACAAGTTTAACGAGCACCTCGGTATCCTTCTCCAGAAAGCGCGTCGTGGCAACGGTTTTATCTTGAATTTCCAGAATTTTTCTCAGAATATAGCTGTGGAACTGAGGCGTGCTTGAAACTTCCAGATTGATGTAATCGTAAAGTTCATCCGGATCCGCGGTCAAGTTCTGAATGCTGAACACCTTGTTCGTCTGAAAATGCAGATGCGGAAGATTGAAGAACAGTTCGTAAAGCTCGTCCGCTTGTTCCAAATCGAAACTTGATTCGATCTGAGCCAACGTAACTGCCGGCGGCGTAAACAACGGATAAAACAGAACGATAGCGAAGCTCAAAGCATACGCTGATCGCCATCTTTTCTTCATCATTGCGTCTCCTCCTCAGTTCAATGGCCGATCGCAATAAACGACAGCCCTTGACAGTTAAAACTTTGTTATCCGGATAAAGAATCTTCCTTCTAAAGAATCTTCCTTTTAAAAACAACGGGTTTGTTCCGCCCGTTGTTATGTGATCGCTGTGTGTTTCAAAAAATAACCTGGCTTTAATCCTTCACGTCATAAGCACTGAAGACGCGCTGGCCATTGTAAACCTCGGTGCCCCTGGCCTGCAGCATTTCATCGACGGTGACCAGCTGATAACCCGCGTCGATCAGCTGCGGAAGCAGCGATTCGACCGCCGTCACCGTTTCCGCGTGAATGTCATGCATCAGAACGATCGAGCCATCCTTGACCGCGGCCATGGTATTCTCCACCGTCTGTACCGGGTCGAGGGTTTTCCAATCCAGCGTGTCGATACTCCACATGATTAACGGATAAGCGGAGTTTTCTTTCACCGTTGCGTTCGCCGCGCCGTAAGGCGGCCGGAAATGCTTGATCGTATATTGCCAGCCGGTCAGCTCCTGCACCAGTTCGGTCGTGCGGTTGAGCTGAAATAACAAATTGTCGCCCTTCAGCTTTGTCAGCTTCGGATGATTGTAGGAATGAGAAGCCGCCTCGCTGGCGGAGTTGATGACCATCAGTGTGGTTTCCGGATATTTCTCCACCCGCATGCCCTGCATGAAGAACGTGGCGGCGGAGTCGTAATGCTGCAGAAGATTGATCAGCTGCGGCGTGTTGGTCGGATGCGGCCCATCGTCGAAGGTCAGCGCGACCATCGGTTTATCAGGATCGATCACCCGCGGCGCAATCCGGACGTTATTTTCCGGCAATGTACCCTGCCCGAGATCCAGCAGGAAATGCTCGCCCAGATTGGATATCGGAAACTCCCAGCGGTAGGCGTTTTCTCCCAGTTTGCCCGCTGGAAAATTGAAGATCAACGTGCCATCCCGCAATGTGAAATCCGCAAAATTGCCAGAATCCCAGGCCGTCGCTTCGATCAGCGGCAGCGTGTATGCAGTCTCTTTCCAGTGATCGTCTGCTTTCAGCTGAGCCCGCAGATTCGCCGACAGCCATTTCAGCGCGTCTTCATCGAA
This sequence comes from Holdemania sp. 1001302B_160321_E10, assembly GCF_015552275.1. NCBI lineage: Bacteria > Bacillati > Bacillota > Erysipelotrichia > Erysipelotrichales > Erysipelotrichaceae > Holdemania > Holdemania sp. 1001302B_160321_E10. The sequence goes on from NZ_JADNEM010000004.1 coordinate 29,476, forward strand.
TAATGACGAAGAATCGATCCAGTGATGTTCGCTTAAATCATACAAATACGACTGCCGTTGTTCCTGTACCGTTTCATTTTCATTCCGTGAAATCGTATATTCCAATGACACATAACGATCCTGATTCACATTCATCTGATAATCCGCCTTGATCATCAACGGTTTCTTTTCCTTTTGATAGCCCTCGGTCTGCGTCTTCAGGTCGTTGAAAAGCGTCTCGGCGTTGTGCGCCAGTGCCTCTTGAAAGGTACTGTCGGCACTTTGCGGATAATAGACCGCAAGCAGAACATCCTTGCTTTTATCCTTCAGTTTCTCCGAGGAAGAGATCTGCGGTTTCAGAAATGACGGCTCGCGGTTTGTCAGAAGCCAGGCCCCTCCGGCTCCGATCAAGACCAGCGCGACAATGGCGATCACCATCAGAATCGCCAGATTTCCTTTATTAATCCGGCGTCCTCTTTTTCTTCTATTCTGTGTTTTCATTCTATCCAATCGTCCTTTCCGTACGATAGAAAATTTCTACCCCTTTATAAGATCATTGAAAAGCGCAGAAAGTTTAAATTTTCCGCTTTCTTTTTTATTGTCGTCCACTTTTCGGCTTGTCAGACATTTTTCAAAATTTGAACTGTCTGTATGTTCATTTTAGCTAAAATCATTCGGGAACTCAATGACAACGACTTGACGAAGTCTTACAAATTCATGACGGAAATCGGACTGATCTGATTCGCGCTGATTTCAGGTTTTGACGATTTCCCAAATTTCACAAAGTGGAAACAAAAATGACGCAGCGCGGCGTGGTTCTTACTCGGTTTCGGGTAGACATAGAATATCCATACAAAGAAGCAGGCAGGATAAAGCGTTAAATGAAGCTTTATCCTGCCTGACGTTTTCTTTGCCCAATTTCGAGTAAGAACCCGCGGCGTCGGACTGGCATTTTTAAATTGACATCGAAAATCAGAGGGGTTATCATCAACTTAGATGTAGTATCATCCATTTTTTACTTTTTCGTGTTTATCTAGTTTGCTTTTCTGCGTTTTCCATTCGCATCCAGCACATTCACAATCGTTATGAATATAGAAAGGAGTTCTGATCATGGATCAAACAGCTCGAAAAATAACCAAAATCGCCCGCGAAGTCCGCAAGTTCACCACCCGTTCGTTAAAAGCAGAAGGTCTCGGAACGGCGGAACTGGATTTCATTCACGTCGTTCGGAAAAATCCCGGCATCACTCAGGCGGGCGTCCGCAGCGTGCTTGGAATTGACAAAGGAGCCTGCGCGCGGCGGGCGGCCAATCTGGAACAGAAAGGCTATCTGATCCGGACTTTGGATCCTGACGACAAGCGGGCCCGGCGCTTAATGGCCACAGCGAAGGCAGATGCTCTAAAGCAGTCCAAAGCCGCGATTGAAGCCGAATTTTACGCCTGGCTGCTGGAAGAGTTCAGCGAAGCGGAAACGGAGGTCTTCGTCAGCTTGTTAAACCGGCTGTATCTGCGCTGCAAAAAGGAAAGCCAAGCTGGATTTCCACATGTGAGCCAGCGGCTGGATTCCCCGAAGGAGGATTGATCCATGGCAAACAAATCAAAGGCGCAGCGCCGGCCTGATCGGCTGAGCACCTATTTTTACCAGGAGCGGGGCGTCCTGACCGGCGTCGCGTTTTCCGGTATTCTTTACAACCTCGGCCTGACGGCCGGGCCCTTTTTTGAGGGACAGCTTACCCTGTGTCTGACGGCGGTTCTGGCGAAAGAAAAAACCGGGGCCGATATGGCGGGATTGGCGCTGGCGTATCTGGCGGTGATCCTGATTGTCCAGGGAGCGCGTTGTCTTAAGCGGTTCGGGGTCCGGCGTTTTGCCAATGATACGGCCCGTTCGATGCGGCGGGTGCTGTACCGCAATCTCGTTTATCAAAATCCCGCCGCTTTGAGTGCGGATGAGGCCGGAAGCCTGATGACCAAGGCCATCAGCGACGTCGACGCGTGCGCCGAAGGCATGCGCAAATTTACGACGGAGGTGTTCGATACCGGCGTGGTCATGATCGCCTATCTGGGAATGTTGCTGATTTACGACGTTCGGCTTACGCTTTTAGCCTGCCTGTTCATGCCGCTGGCCGCCTTTTTGGCGGAGAAATTGAAACATCCGATCACCCGCAGCGCAGCGGCTTACAAAATCAGCGTCAGTCAGCTTAACACGATGATGCTCGATCGGGTGAGCAATGCGCTGACCTACCGTGTCTTCGGCTGTGAAAATCAACGGAATCAGGCAATCGGAAAACAACTGGCCGTCGTTGAAAAAAACGCCGTCGTTTCCAATGTCTGGGAAAACGCGATGCAGCCGCTGTACAACATCATCGCGATGATCGGCGTCCTGTTTGTTCTGATCCGCGGCGCACAAAACATGTTGGGCGTTGGCTGGGCCGTCTGGGATATCGCCGCCTTTACAACTTATCTGGCCTGTTTTACCCGGCTGGCATTAAAGAGTTCACATGCCGCCAAGCTGTTCAATGCGGTTCAGAAAGCGAAGGTATCCTGGCAGCGGATCAAGCCGCAGCTGCAGCCGGTGATCCTTCCTGATTCAACCCTGCCGCCCGCTGTCGGCCCCGTCAAGTTAAAAATTGAAGATTGTACCTTCGCTTATCCCCATCAGCCGCCGTTGTTTGAGCATCTGACGCTGCAGGCTCAGGCGGGACAGATCATCGGGATCACCGGTCCTCTGGCTTGCGGAAAGTCAACGTTGGGCCGGTTATTCTTAGGCGAACTGTCCTACACCGGCAGCCTGCAGATCAACGGTCTGGAAATATCGCAGCTCAACAGCGTGCAGATCAGCCGGCTGGTCGGTTATCTGGGCCATGCCCCGCAGCTGCTCAGCGACACGATTGAAGAAAATCTTCAGCTTGGCGAGAATCTGGACTGCATGTCCTGGTTAAAGCTCACAGCGCTGGACGCAGAAGTTGCCACGATGCCCAAAGGACTTCAGACTCGAATCGGTGATCAGGGGACGCGTCTGTCCGGCGGTCAGCAGGCCCGCCTCGCTCTGGCGCGAACCTTGGCCCGGCCTTGTCCGGTGCTGGTGCTCGACGATCCGTTTTCCGCCGTCGATCCCGCCACGGAAGCTGAAATTCTGCGCAATCTGCGCATGCTGGCCCAAGACCGGGTCATATTGCTGATCTCCCATCGTCTGGTCCATTTTGCCCAGTTTGATCAGGTGCTCTGGCTGGAAAACGGCACTGCCCGAGTCGCCGATCCTGCGACGATGATGGCGGAGAATCCCGCTTATGCCCAACTGGTTGAAAAGCAGCAGAAGAAAGCAGGCGCCGACGATGAAAAAGAATAACGCTTCCCTGACGCTGAAAGCCAGCGTCCGCACCGTGATCGTCCAGCAGCGCCTGTTCCTCTCGCTGCTGGTAATCGTGATTCTGGCCGGGACGGGCGCCGCCCTGCTTCCGCCGTTGGTGCTCGAGCAAATCGTCAACCGGCTGACCCATCGGCAGTCCATCGGTTTTCCGCTGGCGCTGGCATATTTTCTATTTCTGGCGCTGGCCGGCGCGCTGGAATCTCTGCAGACGGCGCTGATCACCCGGACCGGACAGAAAATCACCCGGCAGGTTCGTCAGGATCTGTGTGCCAAACTCGATACTCTGCCGGCTGCCTGTTTTGCGCGTGAGGATCCGGGGAAAACCGTTTCTCTGTTGGTTAACGATGTCGATGCGCTGAGCGCGCTGTTTGACGACGGCGTCCTCAACATGGCTGCCGACAGCTTGAAAGTGATTGGAGTTTTGATCATGATCTTTACCCGCAGCCTCGGATTGGGTTTGATTCTGATCGTGATCACACCGTTGTTGTTCGCCCTGACCCGACATTTTCAAAAACGGATGCTGCAGGCTCAGAAAACAAATCGGGCGGCGATCGCGCAGGTCAACCATCTCGTTCCGGAAACGTTGAACTGCCTGCGGATGATCCGCTCGCTGAACAAGCAGGAAATGATGGAAAAGCGGTATGACCGGCACTTGCAGCAAAGTTATCAAAGTCTGGAAAAAGCGAATTTCTATGATTCCGTCTACTCGCCGATCATCGTTTTCAGCAGCAGCGCTGTCATCGCCGTCATGATGGTTCTAGCCACGCTGTCCGGAGACTGGCAATCGTTGTTCGGCATGTCGGTCGGTTCAGCGGTCGCCGTGACGGCTTATGTCGGTAAGATTTTCACTCCCCTGGAAAACATCGGCATGGAAATTGAGAACATCCAATCGGCGGTTGCCGGCATTCAGCGGATCGAGACCTTCTTCCGCCAGCCGCAGCGAAAACAGCCCAAAACAACACTGGCGCTATCCGCCCTGCCGGCCGATGAACCGGCGCTGGCGCTGAATCACGTTACCTTTGGATATGAAAAGGAAGAAATCGTGCTGAGCGATTGTTCGTTCCGTGTTCGCCAAGGGGAAACAGTCACGCTGGCCGGCCGGACCGGAGCCGGGAAAAGCACAATTTTTAAATTGATCCTCGGCTTGTATTCGCCTCAGCAGGGATCCGTTACGATCTTCGGCACGCCAGCCGATCAGATCAGCGACCAACAGAAACGGCGCTTGTTCGGCTATGTGGAACAAACGTTGCGGCCGGTCAGCGGCACAGTCAGCGATCAGATTTCCCTGTTTGACGAAACGATCACCGCCGATCAAATTACTGAGGCCGTGCGGTTAGTCGGTCTGGACTCGGTCATTGACCAGCTGCCGCAGGGACTCGCGACGCCCTGGGATCCAGCGCTCTTTTCCCAGGGTCAGCTGCAGCTGTTAGCGATCGCCCGAGCGGTTGCAGCTGATCCGCGAATCCTGCTTCTGGATGAAATCACCGCCAATCTGGACAGCGGCACAGAAGCGTTGGTCATGGAAGCGCTGCGCCGGGCTTCGCTCAACCGTACTGTGATCTCCATTTCTCACCGCTTATATCAACAAAATGGAAACGGCAGACTGATTTCCATTTAGGAATCGCCGCTTTCTTTTCGATCCCACTGCAATAGGTTTTCTTACTCAATCACGAAAAGGGATAACAGGATAAGCAGGAACACTGCGTGTTTCAACTTCTCCTGATTTCAGATTTTTCCATGATTTAACGACAAACTCCCGCTCTCATGCGGGAGTCAGAACCGGAGTTTTATAGGAAAGGCGTCATGTAAAGCGGTAAATAAGTGATTCCATTTTCTTCTTTCAGATCACCTGGATGCAGCACATACGGGATATACAGCTGTTCTTTGTATTGAGAACAGAATTTCTTTAAAGAGGTCAGAGTGTAATTCTTGCTTGACTTAACTTCAATCGGTGAGATATTGTGCCGATTGGTAATCTTGCTTTTCGCCACTAAAAAATCAATTTCCATACGGCTGGAAGCATCATTCCGGGAAGAATTGGAGTAAAAATATAACTTATGTCCGCTAGCGGTGAGCATTTGTGCAACAACATTTTCCACAATCATCCCTTTATTAAATTCCAATTTATCAAATAGAAGTTTTTTATAAATTTCTTCACTGACAATTCCATTTTCATCGAAAGCATGACTGATCAGAAGCCCGGTATCAGCCATATAACATTTTAATGTCATCCTTTCCATGTTGAGTTTTAAGCCAAGCACAGGCGCTGTTGAATTGTAGGCGATATTGGTTATCATCGCGTCAGACAGCCAAAAAATCGCTTCTTCATAATCTCTGAAACGGGCTTCTTTTTTTAAGGAGGATAGTTTGAATTTCTTTTCATGTTTTTGAAGCTGCGAGGGGATATCATCAAAAATTTGTTCTACTTTCATCTCATATCCCTGTGCATGTTTGATGATATCTGCCCGGTAAAGTTCCAGGATATTTCGTTTTATCCGATCTACCCGGTCAAAATCTTTTGTACGAATATAAGTCTCTACGGCTTGAGGCATTCCCCCAACAATGAGGTATTGCCTAAAATAATCCATCGCTTTCCGATGGAGCGCCTGTCCCATCGGCCGGCGTTCTTCAAAACATTTGCGGATGAGGTCCATGAACATCTCATTATCCAGTGCCCAGAGAAATTCTTCAAAATCAAGAGGAAACATTTTAACATGCCGTTCTTCTGAAGGAATTACGATATCTTTAATATTCGCTTTAATTGACATTAAAGAACCTGTTTCAAGATAGTCATAACGACCATCCGCCACAAGGTACTTAATCGCTGCGCGAGCTCTTGGAAAAAGCTGAACTTCATCAAAGATAATGAGCGTATTATGTTCATAACACCGGACATTATAGTAATTTGATAAATAAAGAAAAAAAGTATCCAAATCATTGAGGTAATGCTCAAACAAATCCGTGATCTCTTTAGAGACCCGGTTAAAGTCGATCAGAATATAAGTTCGGTATTCAGCTTTCGCAAATTCCTCAGCAATATAACTTTTTCCTACCCGCCGCGCTCCGTCGATCAGCATAGCGGTATGTCCTGCATCTTCACGTTTCCATTGGACAAGCGTATCATAGATTTTCCGTTTCATAAACACACCTCCGTATTTATCGGCAATATCCTTTTGGTTTCAGTATACCATAGAAAGAACTTATTTTACACGTTTTCAAGATTTTTAATCGCGCAATATCACACGTTTTCAAGATTTTTATAGCATTTCTATCACACATTTTCTAGAATTTTAAATAATATCGTATTCACATTTTCAATGTTTTCAGGATGATACCGCAATCCAAAATGTTTAAAAACAGGAATGGACAATCAAAGTGATACTAAAAACCAGACAAATCCGTGATCTCGCCGAGGCGTTTTCCGAAACTGTCTGGTTTTTCCTTTTTATCTTAAGGTCAAGCTATTCCCCGCCTTGATTCAGCGGCCGGAACAGAATAAACTCGTTTCCTGTTTCATCCTTGACCTGTTTTGGACATAGCCCAAAAACAGACTGCGGCAGACCGCTGATCAGAAAATCCTCCGGCGTGCCCGTGAACACCCGCGTCCCCTGATCCAGTACGCAGATCTGATCGGCCAGTTCGACGGCATCCGCCAGCTCGTGCAGAATCAAAACCACCGTTTTGCCTTCCGCCTTCATCCGGCGCAAAAGCGCATAGACAACACGGCGGTATTCCATGTCCAAACTGGCCGTGGGTTCGTCCAACAGCACCACCGGCGTATCCTGCGCCAGCAGCATCGCAAAGTAAGCCAGCTGGCGTTCGCCGCCGGAACAGTGACAGACTAAATCCTCCGCATGCGCCGCGATCTCGGCCTGTTCCATGGCCCGCTGTACTTTCTGTTCATCCGCAGCGCTTAACTGTCCGCCCCATCCCAGATAGGGCTGACGGCCGTAACTCGTCAACGTGCGCACGGTGATCGGCGGCCGCGGCAACACCTGCGGCAGCAGTGCGATCCGGCGGGATCGTTCCTGCGGGGTCAGAGAGCGCAGCGAACAGCCGTCCAGCGTCACCTGACCGTGCCAGCGGGTCTGCGTCATCGCCAGGCATCGCAAGAGCGACGTCTTACCGCTGCCATTGCGCCCTAGCAGCACCGTGATCTGACCCGCTTCCGCTTGAAAATCAACCTGCTTGAGAATGGTTTTAGATCCCAGCCGCAGGCTGATCTGCTGGGCCCTAAGCATAACGCCCCCGCCGCTGGAACAGGATAAACAGGAAGAACGGCGCGCCCAACAGCGCCATCAGAATCCCCGCCGGCAATTCCGCCGGGGAAAAGAGCGTCCGTCCCGCTAAGTCCGACAGCACGACTAAATTCGCGCCCAACAGCGCGGTCACCGGCACCAGCATCCGCAGGTCATGACCCGCCAGCTTCCGCGCCAGATGCGGCACGATCAAGCCGACAAACCCCAGCAGCCCGGCATACGTAACTACTGCCGCGCACAGCGCGCTGGCCAGAATCAGACAGATCAACCGCAGCGCTTTGACCCTTACGCCTAACGTGGCGGCCAGCTCATCGCCCAGACACAACAGATTTAACTGCGGTGCTAATCCCCAGGCAAGACCCGTTCCCACTCCGATCATGATCGTGGGGAAAACCAGATCCGCCCCCTGAACGCCGGAAAATCCGCCGATCGAAAACGCCGAATACGACGCCAGCGCGTCGGGAACCAGCTGTGAAAGAAAAGAGATCCCGGCGCTGAGCAGCGAGCTGACCGCGACCCCGGCCAGCAGCACCGTCGACTTGGACTGATGTCCGCCCGCGCTCACCGAAATTCCCAACACCAGAAACGTCGTGAACAACGCGCCCGCAAACGCCGCCAGCGGCAGAACCGCAAACGCCATCGGGAACAGGCAAAGCAGAACCATGACCGCAAAGCCCGCGCCGGAATTCACGCCGATGATATTCGGCGAACACAAATCGTTTCCCGTCGCGCTTTGAAGCAAAAGACCGGAGACCGCCAGCCCCACGCCGGCCAGCACAGCCCCGGCAACCCGCGGCAGCCGCAGCTGCAGCACGATCAGCCGCACCGTCGGATCGCCGCCGCCCGTAAAGACGGCGATCACCTCATCCAGCGGAAACCGGGCGCTGCCCAGCGCCAGTCCGCTCAGTCCCAGCACCGCTAAGAATAGAAAGAGAAACAGGATCAGAACCCGTTTCTTCTTGATCTTCATGAAAAGCTCTCCGGATACAACAGGCCGGCTAACACGCGGTAGGCTTCAGCCCAGCGGGCGTTGGGTTTATAATGAAACAAGTCTTTGGACAAATAGGTGCAGCGGCCGTTTTTCACCGCTTCCAGATCACGCCAGCCGCTTTCCTGAAGCAGGCTGTCCATATAAGCTCGGGCCGCTTCCTCATTGCCCTGGGGAACGATCAGGATCACATCTGGCTGATTCAGCAGAATGCTTTCCAACGCCAGTCCCTCGGACAAAGCGCCGGCTTCATCCGCGATGTTGACCGCGCCCAGTTCCTCCAGCATGCCGCCGACGAAGTGATCCTTCGCCGTTTTCGCCTTTGTCGCGGAATAGCCTGAGCCCGCCCGGATAAATAAGACCGAGATCGGTTCCTGGCCCCAGCGGGCCTGCGTCACTTCCGCCAGCAGCGTCTCGATCTCTTGCTGGACGTTGAGTCCGTAGGTCTTGTAGGCCTCAGTATTCCCGGTGATCTGCGTGAATAATTTTAATAAGGAAAGATAATCCGCAAAGCTTTCCTCTTTCAAGGCCGCGCATGGAATCCCATAGCCGCTTAACTGACCGCACAGCTCAGCCTGCGCACCCATATCCGCCGAAGCGATCACAAAGTCCGGCTGCTGGGCGATCAGCTGCTCCGCATCGATCTTTAACCCGGCGCCATCGTCCACCAGCGGCGTCTCAGCGTTGACAAATCCGCGTTTCACGCTGTCGCCGACCGTTACCGCGACGTCCCCGCCCGCCAGCTGCCACAGCTCGGCATACGAGGAAAACAACACCGCCGGCCGTTGAGGGGCCTGGGACAATGTGATTTCCCGATCCAGCGCGTCGGTAAAGGTCAGCGGATAACTTGCAGCTGCCGCGTTTTCTTCCGGCTGCGGTGCCGCCGCCGGTGTTGTTTGACAGCCGGCCACCACCGCCAGGATCATCAGCACGGCCAGAACCTTGACCGCTTTATTTTTCACTTTAAATTCAGACAAAAAAATGTCCGGTTTTCTGCTCATCTTCAATCCTCCTGATTTCATCATTTCTCCGGCGCATCACAGCCGGAAAAACGCAGTCCCTGCGGACTGCGGCAGTCCGCTTCCCGGATTCTTTTCAAATCCGGGAAGCCTGCCTGATCGTTGAAATGTCAATAATCACGCCAACATTCGATCGTCAAGATTGAACGTCAGCCGACTCACGAAGATTATTTTAAAGCCCTCGCCCGACATTGCGGTATGGCAAATCTCAATTCGTAAGCGAAACGAGCGTTGCCGCTCGTCTTTTAGTATTTCATTGTCTATCCATTAAATACCGTTTCTTCCGTGAATGAAAGAAACAATTCCTGAAAAGCTGGACAGCTGCCCAGTTCCAGATCGGAGATCGTCACGAACAGCGCGGGATAAGCCGCTGCCCAGCCCCGGCTTTCCTGCCGGACTTCCTGAGCGTGATGACCTGCACACAACATCAGAAAATTCAGTTCAATCCGCCGGGCTCCGCTTTGATTCCATTTTTCCAGCAGCTCGCCTAAGCTTGGATCGCCATGCAGCAGCGCGATCGACAGATCATCGCGGCCCGCCGCTCTCAGCTGTGTCTGCAGCACGGCATAAGCCGAATTCGCTCCCTGCGCGCAGCCATGTCCCAACAAAACCCGGGTCACCCCTGGCTCGGCGGGAAACAGTGCGTCCAGCGTCTGAGCGCAAGCCTGACTTCTTGAGGGTAACAGCGGCGGAATCAGGATCAGCTGATCAAAATCAGCCCGTCGTTGTTCCGCCTCACTCTGCAGCTTATCCCACTCCGCGCCTTCCGCTAACAACAGACTGTTCACTGCCACGCGCCGGCAGCCTTGTTCTGCAAGCTGGCTCAGCGCCTCGCCGACTAACGGCAGCGGTTTTCCCTGTGCTGCCAGATGCGCCTGAATCCGCGGACTGGTCAGTGCCAGCGCGTTAGGAAGCGGGGGAAATTGCTGAACCGCGGACTGATGCACAGCGGCGAAGCAGCGCTCAAACCGCTGCGGATCGGCGGTTCCAAACGCCGCGCTTACCCAACCGTCAAGCATGACCAAACTAGCACTTCGCTCCGCCGACAACCGTCTTCTTCAGGATGCTGTCCTTGTCGATCGAGCCGTTGAGCAGCTTGTCTTCCACATAATCGAAGCCCAAGCGCGCGATCGTATCGGCAAAGCGTTCGCCGGTAATCCCTTCATCGCGATAGAACAGGATCGCCCGTTCGACTAACGCCAGCACTTCTTCCTCGCTCGTGAAGATCCGCGACAGCGGTTTGCCTTCCGCGACCTTCTTGCCCCAGCGGCCGCCGATGTAAACTTTATAGCCGTAGGTGCTTTCTTCAATCGCCTTGAACGGACACTTGGATACGCATCGTCCGCAATGATTGCACAGGTCGGCGTCGATCTGAAGCTTGCCGTCGACCATCTTCGCCGCCCCGATCGGACAGGTTTTCTCAATCTGACAAACCTGACAGCCGCGGCACTTCGCCATGTTGATCTCCGGGATCCGCTGCCCAACGATGCCTAAATCGTTCAGATTCGGCTTGACGCAGTTGTTCGGACAGCCGCCGACTGCCAGCTTAAACTTATGCGGCAGCACGACATCATGATAGCCGATATAAAACAGATCGTGTAATTTCTGACTTAACTGGAACGTGTCGATCAGACCATACTGACAGGTTGTGCCCTTGCAGGAAACGACCGGACGAACCTTCGATCCCGTGCCGCCGGTTTCCAGCCCGGCATCGTTTAAGAACGTCATCAGCGCGTCCAGATTCGCGTAAGGAACACCCTGGACTTCTAACGTCAGGCGCGTCGTCATCGTGACTTCGCCGGTTCCAAACAGTTCAGCCGCTTCGGCGATCTTGCGCTGTTCCTCACTGGTGATCTTGCCGTTGCGGGTGATCACGCGGACGTTGAAGCGATCCGGATAACGCTTATCCTGTAAACAGCCCAAGCCCTTGACGCGCTTGATTTCATCCGGCGGAATCGCCGCCCCAGCAAACTGCACCTTCACTTCATTCATCGTGACGCCGCCTTCCAGGACGACCGTCTGGGTATAGCCGAAGTGACGCAGCCGGTTCTGAAGCAGATACGCGCGGCGGCCGCGGTTGCAGACCAACAACAGTTTGGCATCGCGGTCAAGACCTTCAATCGGACCGTTGACCTGAGCCAGATCCACCCATTTTGCGCCGGCGATCGTCGGCTTCGGCAGCACGTCGACAACCTGATAGTCCTTTGCGGCTCCATTGGCATAGTCCGCCGGCGTCATCGACATCATCGCACCGGACAGCTTATTTTCCAAGACCAGGCAAGCCTGGACAAACGGATGTATCGCGGTGGAGAACGGCGGTGCGTAGGAATAGTCCAGACTGTTGAACGCTTCCAGCGTCATGCCCGCGGCAATGCCCGTTACGGCGATGTCGATCATTTTATCGACGCCGCTGCCCAGCACCTGGATGCCCAGAAGCTGATGCGTCGAACGATCGGCGATCAATTTTGTCATAAAGAAGGAAGAACCTGGATAATAGTGTGCTTTATCATCGCTGGCGCAGACCACCGTGACCGGTTCATAGCCAGCTTCCCGGGCCTGCGCTTCCGTCAGGCCGGTGCGGCCGGCGTTAAAGCCTTCGCCCAAGCGCACGACGCCGGTGCCCAGACAGCCGCCATATGCCGTTTCCGTTCCAGTCATCGTGCAGGCTAAAGCCCGCGCGGTAATGTTGGCCGTCGATCCCATCGCCGACCACTGAGGCTGACGGGTCTGTTGGTTCCTTACCAGCGCGCAGTCGCCGGCGGCATAGACGTCAGGAATGTTGGTACGCATCATTTCATCAACGACAATCGCGCCCTTTTCCATCGCCAGACCGCTGCCGCCCAGGAACGTCGTCGCCGGACGGATGCCGATCGCCAGCACGACCAGATCCGCGCCGATCCGGGTGCCGTTAGCCAGCACGCCGTCCGCCCGTTCCGTACCGGTGATCTCGCTTAACGGTGTTCCGGTCAGAACCCGGATGCCATTCTGGCGCAGACGCCGGCGGGCATATCCCGCCATTTCCGGATCGAAAATCTTCGGCAGTATCTGATCCGCCGCGTCGATCACGGTGACCGCCAGACCCTGAGCCTGTAAATTCTCCGCAATTTCCAAGCCGATGAAGCCCGCGCCCACCACGACGGCGCTGCGGCAATGCCGGTCCTGAACGTAAGACCGCAAAGCGATCGCGTCATCCGGCGTCCGCATCGTAAAGACACCCGGCAGCCGGATGCCTTCCACCTGCGGAACAAACGGCGTCGCACCGGTCGCGATGACCAGCTTGTCATAGCTTTCCAGCCACGTCTGTCCCTGGCACAGCGCCGTGACGGTTTTCGCCTGGAAATTGACGCTTGTCACTTCACAGCGGGTCACGACCTCCACGCCCGTCAGTCCCGTATATTTTTCCGGGGTATTGACGATCAATTCCTCCCGGCTTTCAATCATCCCTCCGACATAATACGGAAGACCGCATCCAGCGTAGGAAATATCCGCGCTCTGCGTCAGAATTTTTACCTCCGCGCTGCGGTTTTGACGTTTGATCTTGGCCGCCGCTTTGGTCCCGGCCGCGACGCCGCCGATCACTAATACTTTCATACCCAGCTCCTCCTTATCAGACTGTGATTTTGTACAATCATTGAACAGTCTCTCACGTTGTAAAATTATAGCACAGGGTCTATAATAAAAGAAAATTGTTAATACTTATCTGTTGATTCGTTTTTCTTATGAGGTGAACCCATGATTGATTATCGAATCCCAACCTTTTTAGCGCTTTATGAACTGATGAATTACCGCCGCACTGCCGAACAGCTGAAACTCAGCCAGCCTGCCGTCACTCAGCAGATTCATGCGCTGGAACGGGAATATGGCTGCCGGCTGTTCACTTATGACGGAAGCCGTCTGTACCGCACCCCGGAAGCGGAAAAGCTGGCGCAGTATGCCCGCGCCGCCGTGTATAACGACCAGCGGATGCGCCAGGAACTGTCCGCTCCCAAAATTCTGACGCTCCGCCTCGGCGCAACCAAAACGATCGGCGAATTCATCATCGGCGAAGATCTCTGCCGCTTCCTCAAGCGGCCTGACCGCACCTTGGAAATCGTGGTGGAAAACACACGCGAGCTGCTTCACCGTCTGGATCAGGAGGAGTTGGACTTCGCGTTGGTGGAGGGCAGCTTCGATAAAAGCCGTTACGGCTACCGGCGCTTTCAATCTGCTCCGTTTGTCGGGCTGTGTCATCGCGATCATCCCTTTGCGGGCAGAAAAGTCACCGGTGAAGCCCTGGCCGATCAAAGCGTCATCCTGCGTGAAGCGGGATCCGGAACACGCGCGATCTTTGAGAAATCACTGCAGGAGAGCGGGTATTCACTGGATAAAATCGGACGGATCATCTGCGTCAACAATTTCGCCCTGATCGTGCGGATGGTGAGTGAAAACCTCGGCGTTTCCTTCGCCTATTCCGCCGTCGCCGCAGGTCATCCCGAGCTGACGACCTTCTCGCTGGAAGGCTTGAGCGAACAGCGGGAGTTTAATTTCGTGTATTTAAACGGGACGCACGCCGATCAGCTGATCGACGAGATCTTCCCGAATTCTTCTTGCCAACAGAGTGATTATGAAAGAGGTGGGTTATGAATTATCGGAAAATGAGCGAAGCCGACGCCCGGCTGATCGAACAGTGGCGCTATCCCGGCGAATACGCAATCTATGATGAACCACGGTTCTCAGAAATTCCCGCCAGTCAGCGCGAGCATTTCATCAGTTTCTTTGAACAGGATCAGCTGATCGGCTTTGTTAATTTATTGGAGGAAGAAACGGAGGTTTTTTTTGGTATCGGCGTTCATCCGCAGGTTTGTTCCCGCGGCGTCGGCACGGCGATCACCCGGGAAGCGATTGCGATTGCCAAACAGCGCTGGCCGCACAAGCCTTTGTATCTGGAAGTCAGGACGTGGAATCAGCGGGCTGTGGCTTGTTATGAAAGGGCAGGTTTTGTGATTACCAAAAAAGTCCAGCTGACGACTCAGTTGGGACCTGGGCTTTTTTATCACATGGAAACCAACCGGCCTGTTGAATCGGTCAGGGATACTGCCGCTAAATCATCGAAGTGATGAATCCTCAGCGCCCGCCAATCGGTTCATAAGTACTTTTACATGATTCCCATTACGAAAATAGCCGGGCAGCAGATCACAGGTCAACCGGCTGGACTATACATTGGATAAAATCATTCTCTTCGATTTAATTATCGTCAATTAGATCACTTTATAATAGAGCTTCATTCTAAACAGATTATAGAAAAGAATATCGAAGGACAATTCGTAAATTATCAGTTATAAAAGAAATAATTCACTTCATTTTTTATCAGATAGAACTGATAAAATAATACACCCCTTAGATATTTCAGGGTATAATTTAAAAATATTTCATTGCCGATTATGGAATTCGCGAAGCAATCTATGACGGAAATCTTAAAGATATCAATTTAATTCTGGAGAATATTGTTTGTATGGAATTGCTGCGCCGGGTTATACTGTGACCGTAGGCCGAGCCGCAGAAAAAGAAGTCGATTTTATCTGTGATAAAAAAGGTTCAAGATTGTATATTCAAGTTACATATCGTTTGGCTTCTGAGGAAACAATCCAACGTAAATTCAGCGTCTATGATTTGATCCGTGATCACTATTCAAAATACATAGTTTCCATGGATGAATTGAATTTGAGCAGGAACAGCATCAAGCACCAGAATATTCGTGACTTTCTCTTAACCGAAAATTGGGAATAAGAATTCAATTTCATCAAGGATTTACACTCTCGGCTTTCAAAGCAATACTGTCTGTTAATGTTCATTGTTGAAAGTGATACTTGTTTTCTGTCAGTCTTGTCACATCCTTTTTAATTTTTAATATTCATCCTCAAGTAAAAAATCCGCCAAATGCACAATTTTAACACCGTTGATATTTCCGGCAGCCAGTTCGTCCAGCGTTACCACATATTTTGGGTAGTGGTCTTTAATTTCAAGGAGATTGGCAACCTCCCGATCAGATTCCTCCGGCAGTCTGCGGCACACCTGAACGTAAATCCGTTCATCACGACGCACCGCTACGAAATCGATCTCTCTTGTTTCATTTTTGCCAATATAAACATCATAGCCTTTTCGCCGTAGTTCAAAGTAAACGATGTTTTCGAGCATGGCTGCAATAGACTTGGGGTTAAAGCCGATGATGCAGAATTGGAGAGAAGAATCGGCAAGATAAAACTTCTCCTGCGTTTTCAGTACAGATTTTCCTTGTAAATCGTATCTCTGGCAGCGATAAATTACAAAAGCCTTTTCCAGCCAATTCGGATAGTTGTAAACTGCTTCAACAGACAGGAAACGCCCCTCGCTTTTCAGAAACTTCACGATTGCATTCGCAGAAAAGGTTTTTCCTACATTTTCAACAATAAAGCGAACAACACGGTTGAACAAATCAAAATTCGCTATATTGTGCCGTTTTGTAATATCGCTTGTTATGACAGAGTTGTAAATGCCCTCTACGATCTGATAAGCAGCACGCTCGTCAAAGCTGCCGAGTGCAACAATGGGGAAACCACCCAACCGGATATATTCATTCAAAAGTTCTCTCGTTGAAAGACCGCTTTGTTTTTTAAACTCCAAGTACTCTGCAAAAGACAAGGTATAAACCGGAATAGAAATATATCGCCCTGTCAGATAGGTTGAAATTTCGCTGGACATCAATTTTGAATTGGAGCCGGTTACATAAATATCGGTGTCGGTATTTTCAAGCAGACTGTTCACCGCTTTTTCCCAACCGTCGATTTCCTGCACTTCATCAAGAAAAAGGTAATATCGTCCACCGCTATTCATCTGCGCCTTGATGCCTTCATACATATTTTTATCCGTCATACCGTCGTCAAAATCCTCCGAGGTATAACACATACTGATAATATGATCTGCGGCAACGCCGTTGTTCTGCAGGTCATCCCGCAGCATTTCTAAAATAGTGGATTTTCCGCAGCGTCGGATGCCGGCCAGTATTTTTACAAGCGGTACATCACGGTAGGTTTTCAGCAGTTCCATATACTGTGATCTTATAATCATCATATCGCCCCCCTGTTTATCACAAATAGTATAGCCAAAAAAACTACGCTTCAGTAAATAGTTTTTACCGAAAAACCATAAAAACTTTGGAATATTCTATGCTTTTTCGTTTTAAAATAAATTTATTTTCATTGAAAAACGGCACAGGTGATCTTCGTGTGTTGTCATCCTAGAGATACGTTTTTGTGTATGGGTTGGATTTGACGCTTACCTTAGATGTGTTGATTACCCATTTCCGAGTAAGAGCCTTTGAAGTCTCTTTCAGCTTTTTCTTTGCATTTTCTTTTTATTTATTTTGATTCTTTTCGCTCTTTTTTCACTCATTTTTCCTGATGTTCAAAAGTATATCAATCCTTTTAAGCATGAAAAAGCCACCATGATCATTACTGAAAACTCAGTGTATCAGGTGGTTTCATTAAAA
This sequence comes from Holdemania sp. 1001302B_160321_E10, assembly GCF_015552275.1. Taxonomy (NCBI): domain Bacteria; kingdom Bacillati; phylum Bacillota; class Erysipelotrichia; order Erysipelotrichales; family Erysipelotrichaceae; genus Holdemania; species Holdemania sp. 1001302B_160321_E10. The sequence goes on from NZ_JADNEM010000004.1 coordinate 46,591, forward strand.
ATATAAGCTACATTCTAGTCTTGTAGCATAAAACCTTGAGAGAATGATGCTCAATCCCGCTGAGCTACGGTTGCGTTAGCGAAAAACCACGCCCTCATGCTTACGCTTGTTATTCCTCGCCATAGGTCCGGCCGGGAAGCATCGTTTTCATCGGTACGTTATCGGTTGTTTCAATCAGCTTTTTCAACAGCCAATCCTTCATCTTTGCGATTTCCGCGCTGTAACGCTTGTCGTCGACGACGTTCTTTTCCTCAAACGGATCCTGACTTAAATCATAAAATTCATCTTTTTCAAACAGCCGATAGACATATTTATAGCGCGGGCCGCGAACCATGAACGCCTTTGTGTGCTCCGGCATTCGGGTCTGCGCTTCCAGACGCGGCCAGTAAATTGACTCCCGGCCGGTGTAGCCCTCCATCGCCTGTTTTTCACCTTTGATTCGACCACCTTCACTTAAGACGTATTCATGCAGCTCAACATCATCCTGAAACAAAGAGGTCAGCGATTTTCCAAACTGCGTATAGTCCAGCTCATAGCCCATCAGCTCCGCAACCGTCTGCGGCATATCGTTCAACTCCACCATTGCAGAACAAGTCCGTGCCTGATACGGGGTACCCTTGGCGGGACGGATCATGCATGGAATATGCACAAGACAATCCTCAAACGTATTCTGAGTTTTCTCCACCAGCCCATAATCCCCCGTGAAATCGCCATGATCCGCAAACGCGATCACATGCGTATCATCGTAATAGCCTTCCGCTTTCAGCGCGCCGATCACGCGGCCGAGCTGATGATCCAGCTTCGCGACCATTCCGTAGTATGTTGCCCGGATTTCCCGGAAATCCGCGTCAGTCAAAGACGTCAGATTCTGATTCTTCCGGATCCGATAAAGCAGGCTCGGCTTATCCTTCAGCTCTTCAATATTCCGTGTTTTACGTTGGATTTGACCACGGTCAACCTGCGAAAACCACGGCTGTTCCACTTCATAGGGCGGATGCGGCAGATTCAGCGAAACATACAGGCAGAACGGCTCTTTCAGCTCCTTGTTCCGGATCATCTCCAGCGTCCGCTCGATTACCAGATCATCCTGCGTTTTCGCCGCTTCCGCCTGTGTCATCTCGCCGAAATAAAAGGAATAATAATGCGGATTCTCCGCAATCTCGGCAGGCGAAACAGTTTGGCCGATGCGATGAATCGCATTCGTGCTCATTTCATAACCGATATATTCAAGATCGCAGGTCGCCCGCATTTCCGCTTCGTCCTGACGGTTGAAATAATGCGATTTCCCCATCAAATACACATGATAACCATTCTTTTTCAAGGATTTCAAAAGGCTCGGGTCGTCCTTCTCCAGAAAGTAATGAATCGTCCGATGACCGTTGGTGTGCGGATACCAGCCGGTATTAAAGCTGCAGCGGCTGGGAACGCAGATCGGCGACTGACAAAACGCATTTTCGAACAGAATCCCTTCCTTGGCCAGCGCGTCGTAATTCGGCGTCGTCAGCTCGGTATTGCCCAGACAGCTCAGACTGTCCGCCCGCAGCTGGTCCGCAATAAAAAACAAACAATTTTTTCTTTTTTCCATAGTGTCCTTTCCTGTACCGGGCTTGATTGAAGAATCAATCTAAATCTTCGCCCCGGGAAGCGAGCACTTTTTTCAGCCAGGTATAGGAATCCTTCGGAATCCGCCGGCCGCTTCCCTTTCCCTCGTCGTCGATATCCGTGTAAATAAAACCATACCGCTTACTCATCTCGCTGGACGAGCAGCTGACGATGTCCAGCGGAGCCCAGAAATAATACCCCCGCAGATCCACGCCGTCCGCCAGCGCTTCCTTCATCTGCCGGATGTGCTCACGGTAAAACGCAGGCCGATAGTCGTCATGAATATGACCGTCCTCCGTTATTTGATCGAACAATCCGATCCCGTTTTCCGTGATATAAATCGGGCATTGATAGCGGTCGTAAAACAAATTCAGAAACGTGCGCAGGCCCAGCGGATCCACCGACCAGCCCCATGGGTTAGCGGGAAGCTCCGGATTGCGGAACACTTCGTTGCCCTGTTCAAAATGGGCCTGATCGCACAACCGGGTGTAATAATAGGAAAAGCTGAAAAAGTCGCAGTGATGACGCAATTTCTCCTCTTCCGCCGGCGAGATACGAATCTTCCAGCCATTGTCTTTAAAATAGCGCAGCGCATAGCCGGGAATTTTTCCGCGCAGCAGCACGTCGCCGTAGAAGTATTCCATCTGGTTATGCCGCACCGTCGCCAGCACATCCTCTGGCCGGCACGTTGCCGGGTAGGCCGGACCACCGCATAACATCATCCCGATTTCGTTATCCGGATAATGCTTATGGGCATATTCGGTAATCCCCGCACAGGCGATCATCTCGTTGACGACGCCCTGCATTTTCGCTTCCGCCAGATTGTCCACCTGATCGCTGGCAATGCCGAGATGATTAAACGATTCGTGCGTGATCAGATTGATCTGATTCACCAGAATCCATTTTTTGACCTTATCATGATACCGGTCGAGCAGCACTTTCCCGTATTTCTCGAAAAAGCCGATCGTCTCTTTTGAATACCAGCCGCGGTAGTTCAGCGTCAGAGCCAGCGGCATCTCGTAATGCGACATCGTGATCATCGGCTCCATCCCATTCGCCAGAATTTCGTCAATCAGGCGGTCGTAAAACTCCAGCCCTTTTTCATTCGGCTCGGCGTCATCGCCCTGCGGAAAAATCCGCGCCCAGTTGATCGACGTCCGAAACGACGTCAGCCCCAGTCCGTCCTTTCCCAGAAGTTTCAGGTCTTCTTTGTAAGTATGATAAAAGTCGATTCCGCGGCGTTTCGGGAAATTCCGTCCTTCCGCATGGACCGCGTTCTGAATGACTGCGGTCGTGATTTCAGCGTTGCTGCGTTTCTCCAATGGAATGTCTTTTTGATATTCGTTAATATCTGCGACGCACAGACCTTTTCCATCCTCAAACGCCGCCCCCTCCATCTGATTCGCCGCAAATCCGCCGCCCCACAGGAAATCCTTGCCGAATTGCATTTCACTCATCTTCGTTTTCTCCTTTCTCACTAAAGCAGCGAGATCAGTTCTTCACACAGCACATGAATCGTATCGGCGGACATCATGAGATCCTCGGCATGCGTTAAAATCATCTTGACCTGCACGGTTTCGCCTGCGGCTTCCTGCTGGATCAGCTGCATGTGGACTTTCTCCGCCTGAATCAGATGTCGACTGCCTTCCGCCAACAGCTCCCGCGCTTTCGACTTATCCGCGTCCTTCGCATGCCTCAAGGCTTCGACAAAGGAAGAGCGGGCTTCCCCGGCAAACGTAATGATCTGAAAGCAGATTTCTTCAAATTGTTCCTGATTCATGCGACACCCATCGCTTTCTTCGCGTCTTCCAGCACTTTCTTGCCGTCGATTTTGCCATAGGCAAGCATATCAATCAGCACGACCGGAATTCCCGGGAACTCTTTAACCAGGGCATCATAGCTGAATCGCAGCTGCGGTCCGACCATCAAGATATCAATACTGCCCCGTTTTTCCCGCACATAGGCGTTGCCGACCGCTTCGATCGTGCATTCAAAGCCTTGTTCCTGTGCGGCGGTTTTCATGCGTTTGACCATCAGACTTGTAGACATTCCGCTTGCGCAGACCAGCAAAATATGTTTCATCGTTTTCCTCCCATTTTCAGGCGTCCCTGCCAAACTGGAAAGGCGCTTTTATTCCGCGCCTTTTCCGCACTTTAATTTTTTGTTTCCAGTGTTCCCTGTTCCTTCAGCAGCTGCTTGTCGTACAGCTTAACAAACGGCAGATACAGAAGCACGTCGAGGACGATCAGTAAGATCCAGACGACCGCGGCTTTCCAGTCCAGCGTCGCCAATGCCAGCTGAATCGGAGACGGAAGAACCCACGGTACGTTGATGAACATCTTCCCGATGATATTCGTGCTCATTAAGAAATAGAAAATCGTCGTGTTGATCATCGGAACAAAGATAAACGGAATAAACAGATAGCTGTTCAGAACGATCGGATAACCGTAAACGATCGGTTCGCTGATATTGAAAATCGTTCCTGCGCCGCCCAAGCGCGTAATCGCTTTTAAATGATCGGATTTGGCGACGATCAGCGCGGCGATCACCAGGGCCAGGGCAGCGCCGCTGCCGCCGGTATTCATGATCGCGTTGTTCGGTGAATAACAGAAGATATGCGTCATCGACTGGCCGGCCGCATACGCCTCGGCATTCTCAGCCAGATTCATTAACAGCACGGAACTCATGACGGAATTGACGATATTTCCGCCATTAACGCCGATCACCCAGAGCGCGTTGAGCAGGAAGACATAGATCAACATCGCCGGCAGCGTGTCGGAGGCGCTCAATAACGGCTTGAAGACGTTCAGGATGAAATCCGGAATGATCACGCCGGTCGCTTTCAGGCACAAAACGTTAAGCAAATAGAAGACGATGACGTTGATGACCAGCGGTATCAGCTGTTCAAACGGCGCCGAGACATTCGGAGGTACCGAATCCGGCAGCGTGATTTTGATATTTTTCTCAAACAGGACATGCGTGATAAAGACCGACAGGCAGGACACAAACATCGCGAAGAACAATCCCCGTCCGCCTAAGAAGCCCATTGAAATACCGCCGTCGAAGGTGCAGCCGATCATGAAGAACAAGACGGCCGACGTCATGCACGAAGTCATTTTGTCCAGCTTGTAAGAATCGGCCAGATTGTAAGTGATCGCAAGCAGGCAGTAGACGGAAAGCATATTCATTGTCACATTGTTGACCAGTGCCGCAAATGTTCCCAAACTTCCCTGCGCCAGACTTTGCCACAAAGCAAGCACGCCGTAGAAGAAATTCCCTTCCCCAAGAATTGCCGGATCCGGAGCTGCCGTAATTAAAGTCGCCAGTCCGCCGACAATCGTGACCGGAATGGAAATCGTAATGCCCCGGACAATCGCAGATGTAAAATTATTGTTTTGAATGAACGCAGAGAATTTACCCAGTGGCTTTTCCAAAATCCCCATTATTTTCTGCATAATACCATGTGTAGAGTAAATCTACATCCTCCTTTCATAACAGGAACCGAGCTCATGTGTCATCTATTTGCAAATATTTTCCACATCTTCATTCTTACATGATTTGAGAAATTTATCAATAATAAAATGAAAAATTTCTTAAAACTGTTTTTTTCCCAGTTTCTTCCTCATTCTTTATGCTATAATATGAAATATGAATATCATTGATCGCATTGAAGCGGCAAAGCCGAATTTCACTAAAAGTGATGAACTGATTTACAACTGTATCAAGGAAGACTACTGGATTATCATCCGCGAAGCTTCCACTATCGTCGATTTAGCGGAGAAATGTCATGTCTCCAAATCGGCCATTTTGCGTTTCGCCAAGAAATTAGGTTATTCCGGCTATTCTGAATTCAAATATGACTTTTCGCTCGTCGGTCACAGCAGCGTGCCTGAGGAAGTCCATGAAAGTAAATTTGATTACATCCTGGACTCCTATACGCTGGCGATTCAAAATATCCGCCAGTATCTGAAAGAAAAAGATTTTATCACCTTGGCAAAAAAAATACTCAGCGCCAGGAAAATCCGGCTGTGCGGCTATAACCGTTCCGGTTTTACGGCAATGCAGTTTAAATACCGGCTGATCAACATCGACATTGAATCCGAGGTCATCACCGATACGCTGATGCTCCACTCGCTGGCTTCCTCCTCCGCCGAGAATGAAATCTTCTTTTTCTTCACGGTCCGAGGCGTCAGCTCCACTCCGCTGAACACGTATATCCAGACCTGTCATGACACAAAGAAAACGGTCGTAGTGGTCACGATGAATCCCAACACGATCTATAAAAAATACGCGACCCATTTCATCCTGCTGCCCAACATCAAGGTCAAGGGTGTCTTTCTGGACGAACAGGCCATCTTTCATATCTTTATCGAGATCCTGGTTTCCTACATCAGCGAACGGCTTTTAATTGAAGAAAACAAAGATCCCGAACAGGTGAAATGACCACGCAGAAAAAAGCCAATTCGTTTGGCTTACGTTTAGCCAGCCGCTTGTGTTCGATCGTTAACGACAGTCCGTCCGCCTCGGTCGAGGTTGTGCTGGCCGAATATCTTTTACAGCATTATAATACGCTGGGGACATTGAATATTTATCAGTTCGCTGAAGATTGCCATGTTCCCCGCAGCAGTATCCATCGTTTCTGCGGCAAGCTGGGTTACGCGAATTTCAGCGAACTCAAGCTTTCCTGCCGCCATGAACAAGATTCCTATCAGTATTTCACCGCCCTTTCTGAAAAAAGTGATTTCCGCGATCATCTGTGCGAAGAGATGATTCAGATGGTGCGCGATATGAAGGGCAGGATCAGCGAACCGTTGTTAAGCCGTCTGGCAGCGCAGATTCACGACGCCCGCACCGTCTATCTTCTGGCTTCCTATTCTTCCATTTCCGCGCTGAAGGATTTTCAGCGTCCGATGATTCTATGCGGCAAGCTGGTCCGCGTCGTCGCTTCGCCGGACGATCATGACCGATTGAAAAAAGCCTCGGCTGATGATCTCATTCTCGTCGTTTCCGCAATGGGAAAATTCGCTGAAGCTTATCATGATTTTATCCAGCCGCTGTCCGGCAAAAAAATTTTAATCACTGCCTCGCATCAGCCGGAAATCCAGACGCCTTATGATCAAGTCATCCTGATCAGCTCTATGGATTGCCATCACATCAAAACGGCGTATGCCAAGTATGGCGTCAGTTATTTCTTCGATAGTCTTTACAGCGTTTATTATCGTAACTATGGAATCGTTGCGGAATAAATTCGTCAAACAGCCGTCTGATCGCACGACGGCTGTTTTTCGAATGGGGATTATAGCTTATGCTAAATCGCGGCCGTTGGTCGCGATTACCTTTTTATACCAGGCAAAGGAATCTTTCTTATAACGCCGATAAGTACCCTGACCAAAATCGTCCGCATCGACATAGATGAATCCATATCGCTTTGACATCTGAATGTCGCTCATGCTGACAAGGTCGATGCAGCCCCAGGTCGTATAGCCCATCAGCTCGACGCCATCGTCGATTGCCGCCTTCATCGCTTCGATATGTTCGCGCAGATAATTGATCCGGTAGTCGTCATGGACTGCGCCGTCCTCCTTCAGCTGATCAAACGCGCCCAGACCATTCTCCGTAACAAAGCATGGCAAATGATACCGGTCATACAATTCATTTAAAGCAATCCTCAGGCCCATCGGGTCGATTGTCCATCCCCAGTCCGATGCCTGCAAATATGGATTTTTCTGCTGCTTGACAAAATTCTCGAACGGTTCCGTCTTACCCGGTTCACTGGTCACAACATTGGTGAAATAATAACTGAACGAGATGAAATCGACCGTGCCCTCTTTCAAGATGGCTTCATAATTATCGACAGGATCAATTTTAATATTTTGTTCTTCATAATATTTTTTTATGAAATACGGATACTCGCCAAAAACCATCACGTCGTTAAAAAACAGATTGAACTGGTCGCTTTTCTGAGTTAAGAATACGTCTTCCGGCTTGCAGGTCAGCGGATAGGTTTGCGAGCGCTGCGTCATGTTGCCGATCAAAATGCCCGGCGCTGTGTCATGCGCGTATTTCACGGTTAAAGCGCTGGCGATGAACTGATGATGCAGCGCCTGATGAATACAGGATAACCGATCCCGCTTACTTTTCTCAACAAACATGCCGCCGCCCAAATACGGACTCCAGCAGATCATATTGATCTCGTTGAACGTCAGCCAGTATTTGACTTCCTGCTTATATTCGTCGATCAAAAACTTTGTATAGGTTAAAAAATAGTCGATCACAACCTGATCTTCCCAGCCGTTGACCGTTTCAGTCAGCGCGGCTGGCATGTCGTAGTGGATCATCGTGACCAGCGGTTCAATGTGATATTTATGGCATTCTCTGAAAACCTGATGGTAGAATTCAACGCCTTCCTTCAACGGTTCTTTTTCCGTTCCCGTTGGAAACAGGCGCGACCAGGCTATCGACATCCGGAATGTCTTAAACCCCATCTCACCGAACAAACGGATATCTTCCTTGAAATGATGATAAAAATCGTTGCCGCGGCGGAAGGCCAGATTCCTCTGGCAAGCCTGCGCTTTATTTTCCAGATATTCTTCTTCCGTGATTTGCATCAGACTGCGTCCGTTTCTTTCCGCTAATGGAATATGCTTGAGATAATCAAGATGGGACGGGCCTCTGCCGCCTTCGTCAAAACCGCCCTCCAGCTGGGCTGCGGACGTTGCGCCGCCCCATAAAAAACCGTTTGGAAATTCCTTTTTCATTCGCTGCTTGAGCCTCCTTTTGTTGGCTTTATCTTAGCATTCACAGCTTGAAAAATGGGTACCAAACGACGCTACCCATTTCAGGGCGGCAACGCTTCCCCGCGGCTTGGAATTACAAATTGGATTATTGAAAGATAAAAACGACGTTCCCGGTTGAGATCTCATGAAGAATTCCATTGGTGTCAAGACGATTGCCCTAGGTTTTTTTTGAGTTCTTTTTTGTTGTCTCTTCTGCGCCCCAGCGCTTTTCAGTTTCATCTGACAAGGGCTGTTTTCAATAAGCTTCAGGCAACCTTAGAATATATTGCATATAAAAAACCGGAAATCCTGACAAGACTTCCGGTCGTTCTTGATTGGTGTTCCCGAGGCGATTCGAACGCCCGACACCCGCCTTAGGAGTAGACCCGATACGATGAAACCAAGTGCAACACAGTGCAAGAAAATCCTTGGAAATACAAGGTTTTTCACTGTTTCAAATCCTATCTGGTATTACGCTTCATAAGCATTTTCATAGGGATTTTACACCGTCCAATTGGCTCGAAATTAGCAAGGCTTTCGATTTTCGGTGGACGTTGCAAGTGCAAGCAAATTCCTCTATGTAACTTCTCGTGATACGAAATGATAGGAAATCCTATTCATTCTCGTGCGGAGGCGCTGATGTCTTTAGACACCATCTTAGGTCAGTTTACAAGGAACTACACGCAGACCACGAAACGGGGGCTGCTGACAACAAATAAAGGCTGAATATCAAGCACCGGGGAAGTGCGAGATATTCAGCCTGTTTTGTTGTTCGGGGTTTCCAAAGGGGCACCCTTTGGCACACGACTTTGCTTGCAAAGTGTAGTGTGTTATACGCTCTGTCGGCGTTGCTGCGAAAATGAGGTTGCCAACTGGGAGGGCAAGGGCATTTGAAGCAGCAGGAAAGCAAGGCTGTGATTGTGTGGCGTGGAACCGCAAACACAGGGTTGGTTTTATCAGCAGACAGGGCGTATATGAAAACTCTCGTTTCTCGTTCAACGCTGGACTTGTAGACACACTTCCACAAAAATTATGATTTATTTTCGGTTCAGAATGGTTTCCACCGTTTGCTGTGGCGTTTGATTGGAATTATCCAGCCAAAAACCAATTTTAGGGGGTGTCTGCATAAATGTATTGTATAACGCCTCAACTGTAAAACCGGTATATCCTGTTTTTCCTCGGTGCAGCTCTCTTTCTTTGATTACTTCCACATTCGGGCAAAGGACAATCACTTCTACCGGATAATCTTGCAGATAAGACAACATTCGGTTTAATTCATCGCCATAGTAGTTATCTTGAATAACCACTGAAAAGCCATCTTCAAAATAAGACTTTGCTACATCAGCAGTCAGTTTGTAACGAAGATGTAGCTGGCGAATGGCTTCTTCCGATGGGCTATCTGACATATCCTCTCTCCCGGAAACAATCATTTTTCGGAATACATCACCACGAAGATGGACACATTTCTCTAACGATTCTGCCAGCAATTCAGAAACGGTAGATTTTCCAGAAGCCATTAACCCTGTAATCAGGTACATTTTTTGATTCATTTGATTTTCCCCCTTTCCGTTTTAATCTCAAAATCGCTGCAAGAACCAATTAGAGTATGCTTTCCAAATAGCAGAGCAAATCTTCTTTCACAAGCGGTTCACAGTGACTAAGAATACAATACTTGCAATCTGTTGATTGAATCATACACATCAAAGATTTTAACTTGTCCTTGTCCATATATCCATCATTAAAGAAATCCTCACTGGTAGAATCCCCTAAAAAAAGAACTTTTTCTTCCGGTACATAAACACAAACAGTATCTTCTGAATGCGGCGAAACCGTATGAAAAATCTGAGCAGTGATGCCACCTAAGTCCAAGGTTAACTTATCGGAAAAAGATACATCAGACAGCACAATGGTCAGTTTATCCTGTCCGTAATATTCTTTCCTAAAATGAACATCTTCTTTTTTCAGGATTTCGATATAGCTGGGGTCCACTGCCTGTTTCTGCTGGTCTTTGAGAAACCCGTTTGTCCTGTCGTGGGCAATACTGATTCCATTGATGGCGTGCATCCCAAAGGTGTGGTCATAATGCCAGTGTGTGATAACCGTAAAATCCGGCTTGTTAAAATGTTCCACTTCAATTGCCCTGTAAAAATCCTGAACATGAGAAGCCGAATATCCGGCGTCGACTGCCAGAGAGAATTTATCTCCTTTGAGATAGGCTAACATTGGTCTGTCCACTTCGGGATCATGTTCTAAAAAATAGATTCGGTTGGTTAATTGATTCAATCCCATTTTTTGTCCCACCTTTCGGGCAATAAGTCTTTTAATGTAACTTCTCTGCCGTTATCAATGGCAACAATCGCATTTTCGTTTTCTATGTCTAACTGTGAAATCAATTCTCTGCATCTCCCACAAGGCGGCAGGATGCTGCCATCTTCATAGACAGCTACAATTTTTTTGATTTTCGTTTCCCCGTTCTTCAACATCTCAGCAATAGCTGCCTGTTCTGCACACATACCAATAGAACAGGGCACATCAATACATATGCCTGTATAAACAGCACCGCTTACCGTTTCCAAAGCACAAGCCACATGGCCCGCCTCCCCATTTTTCTTTAATTTAATGGGATTGATTGTATCTGTGGCAATATCATATAAATCTTTCATCATTACCTCTTTATTTGTGGCTTATTATGTTGTAAGTTAGTCTGTTTAATATATCATTTCAAAATAGATTTTTCAACCAGCATTATTAAGAATTTCAAAGGTTTTTTCAGACTCAATGATTCTATGTAATTTAGACCCGCCGAAGCAGGTCTTTTTTTATTTCAGCATAATCTCTCTATCCTCAGCGCCGAGCATATAAGCACCCTTGGCAAAAGCATCCCTTGCCAGAAGCTCTGCTACATCAACCCTATCGAACAGCATCCATATTTCTTTCTCTTTCGGAGTCAGTTCATGGCTATGGTCAAACAAATGCTCAAGTCCCAATCCTTCAAGCAATGCCGACTTTGCTGCTTTGTATTCCTCAGCTCTGCCAACATATTCGTCGTTCCTTTCCTTGGAAAATGCCTCGATATTGTCAGCTCTCAGATGCTCGTAATACTCGTCCATAAAGATTCTATCCATACTCGTTGACCTCCATAACAAAAAAATAAGGGCAGACCCTTTTACAGCTATTGTAGCTATGTAAAAGGATCTGCCCTTGCAGTTACTATAATGTTTTTGCCAGCGACTTCAGGAGTGCTGCCATTTCCGGATTTTGCAGAAGCTTCAGAAGAAGTTCTTTATCATCAGCGGAGCTTTCCGTTGCGGCTGGTTGAACCGGCTCAGGTGTTGCCTGTCTGCCTGAGTAGAACGCAGCTTCCATTCTTTCAGCGTTCAGTCTGCGGTCATCGTCGATGATATGGGAGTAAACATCCGCTACCATCTTGACCTGTGCATGACCGGAATCGCCTTGAACGGATTTCATATCGCCGCCGTTCAACTTCAGCTTGTAAGTGATACTGGAATGTCGGAGACTATGGAAAACCACTTTCGGCAGTCCCTTCTCCTCAATCAGCTTATTGAAAGCACGGTTGATAACCTGCCCCTCAATCGGCTTGCCATTGGAAGAACAGAAAACCAGATTGAAGTCTACGAACTCGTCACCGAAAAGGTCTTTCAGTTCTTCGATGTCAGCCTTTCGCTGTACCAACATTTCCGCTACGGTTTTCGGTAAGAACACCTTGCGGACACTTGTTTTGGTCTTAGGAGTTTTGAGAACCAATGCGGTATGCGTACTGGCGAAGGTCGGCGGGAACTTGAACATGATGTCCTTACCGTCCAGATCTGCCATCGCTTCACGATTTACTCTCTGCAACTCCTTTTCAACGAAGATGCTTGCCTGACCAAGTTCAATACTGGTAGGGGAAATGTCAATACAGTCCCAGGTAAGCCCCAGAAGCTCGCCCATTCGCAGGGAACAGGAGAAGGCAAGGTTAATAGCCAGACGAAGAATATCATCGTCACAGGCTTCCAGAGCCTTCTGGAGCACTTCTGCTGTCCAGATGTCCCTGGTCTTGCGTTCTTCTTTCGGCAGCGTAGCGTGCTCCACAGGGTTTCTGGTCATCAATTCCCACTTGACCGCCTGATTGAAAGCATTTCGCAATGTCTTGTGAACCTCTCGGACAGTATGCGGAGTCAGATATTCTGTACGGGCTTTTACATACTTAGAAGAAACCGCTTTGACAGAAAGCAAATCTCTGTAATACTTGTCCATGATTCTCGGCGTGACATCCTCCAGCTTCATATCACCAATGAGGGGACGAATATAGTTTGCAATCAGGCTCTTTCTGCTTTCATAGGTAGACATCGCCCAGCTGTTCACACCATAGATTGACATATACTCATCCAAAAGATCGTTGACGGTTTTAGCAGAAGGGGGAATAAAGGTTCCGGACTCCTGCTCATATTCAACCTGCAACTTCCTTTTCTTTGCTTCAGCATTCGTTTCAAAGGTTTCCCACTTCTGACGCTTGTTGCCGTTCTCATCGGTGTATGTATAAACCACAGAATACTTCTTTTTTCTCTTAACGATAGATGCCATGTAATCAGCTCCTTTCCTGTCTATCTTCCGCTAACTGGTAGCGAGCCTGATTCTGATACCATTTTTCAAAGCTCTCTTTGGTAGCTCGCTTATATCTGCCAACCTTGATAAGCTCAAAATCTCCATTGGCAACGATATAGTAAATGGTCTGACGATGTACCCCAAGCATTCTTGCCATTTCCGGCAGACCGTAGGTGGATGCCATAATATCTGCATCCAGTTCCTGATCCTCTACCGTGCGGTAATCGGTTTGAGAAGCATACCATCTTTCAAAGCTCTCCTTGGTCACTCTGCGCTTGCCCAGGACATCGACCACATCAAAATGCCCTTTAGCAACCAGCTCGTAAGCAGTCGCTTCTTTCAGCCCAAGGCGCTGTCCAAGCTCCTCCATTGAATATGTAGTTTTCTTCAGTTCCTCTCCGGGAGGGGTTCCATCGACCTTCTGATATTTGAACTGATTGGCATACCATTCTTCAAAGCTGTCGATCATCACCCTCATGGTGTTGCCGACAAGAATGGTTTTGAAGTAATTCTTCTTAATGAGCCAGTATGACTCCGTTTTACCAAGACCGAGCATCCTGCCCATTTCCGGGACAGACATACTCGTGCGTTTTCTCATTTCCGCCATCGTACAACCTCCTATGTAAAAAATGTAGCCATGTGTTTCTTGTCATGGCTACATTTTATCGAACTCTCAATATGTTTTGAAGTTTGTCGCCGGGTTGTACGACACCCTTGACAAATCTTACATTTGATGATCCAACCACTCATCAAAACTCTTTTTGGAGATTCTGATGCTGCCGCCAATGCGGACACTATGAAAAACCTTCTTTTTCACAAGGTTGTATGCACTGGTTCTGCTGATGCCCAGAATATCCTGAATCTCATCAACCGTATAGGTTCTCTTATCAAACTGAACTGCGTTAGCAGCCATCGCTTCTTCGGTGCGCTGATTCATGGCAGCGATTCTTTCTTCAAACATTTATGTTCACTCCTTCGTTTTCTTTGCTTTATGTTTTGTGGAACGCTTTTTCAGCTGCTCCATTGCCAGGCTGACGGATAAGGCTTTCTCAATCGCTACCATTTCACGGGGCGTTACCTTACCTAAGTAATTATCAATCCTGCTCTTATCAATGGTGCGAATCTGTTCCAGCTGAACAACGGACGCTTCTTTGAATGCAGGATTGTCGTAAATAACAAAGTGCGTCGGCATATTCGCTTTCTTATGGATTCTGGTGGTGACCGTTGCCACAATCAATGTGGGAGCGTGTTTATTACCGGTATCGTTCTGAATGACGATAACCGGACGGATGCCGCCTTGTTCCGACCCAACTACCGGGTCCAGATTGGCGCAATAAATATCACCACGGCAATATACCCAATTTTCTTTCATCATTTGCCATGACCTCCTTTCGTTGGGTATGTAATAACTGACTGCCCGAAAGGAATCAGGCAGTCAGTCCAAAAGTCTATGTGTCCCATATTTGCCACGCACCCCTGGGAGTGAGGGCTTACGCCCTCAGGGAATCACCGAACGACTGATTGCGAATCAGTTCCATAGGAATCTAACCTCTGCCGGGTTCTCCGCCAGCTCCGTAGAGAAGTATCTTTAATCCTGTTGCTTTCATGGCCGTATTGGGAGCAACCCAATATTTACAAGCCAGTATTGATCGCTGGCATCGGGAGAGAGACAACTGCTTTAATTTATAGAAGAAAGTCGTTCTGTTTCTCTGTCCGATACATCACGGCGTACCGCTGATGTGGCTGATGCTCTCGCACCGGCAACAGGAACGTATTCGATGACTGTGTATTCAGTTTTCAAGGAACAAGCAGCCGATTTTCTTTGGCTGTATCTAAATTGTACCTGTTCCTCATGCAAGTTTTTATTGCCTCGTAGGTATAGTTTTGAGGTTATTCACGACCTAAAAATATGTAATCAAGGGTTGTATCAAAGCGCACGACCAATTCGATTGCCAAATCAATAGAGATGCCTCTGTTGCCGGTTTCAATTCGTGCAATGGTGTTTGCGGCAACGCCCAACTGCTCCGCAAGCTGTTCCTGTGTAAGCCCATGTTTCTTTCTCAATGCTTTAATTCTTTTTCCGCTTTCAACCAAGTCGTAATACATTTTCGTTCCTCCGTGTTTTTGAATTTGTGAAGTTGCAAAATCAAAAACGGAGGGAGGAGATCGTGACCGGTTCTCAATGCCCTTTGCCATCTGCCTGTCCTCCTTGCAGGCATAAAAAAAGAGCCGGAGTAAATTACTCCAAGCTCTCATTCATGCCTTTGTGTTAAAATGAAGGAAGATAGGCAGGTATAAAAAAAGCCCCGTACCCATTACAGGCACGAGGCGTAACTCTCTCTATTCAATTTTATGCCGCTATCTCCCAGCATAGCCATTTTAACACTGGACAAGTCGGACTTTCAGTAGGGAAACCGTCGTATTTTCATCGGATTTTAGTCGGACTAAAATCCTGTCTTAGCACTCACAATAACACAATGCTTCTTCCTCCCTGGCACTTTCCAGGAAATCTTTCAATTTAGGAATGGCTGTTCCCCAAAGTGACAGACCAAATAACAGGATCGCTTCTTTCTTTCGGTCATAGTAGGTGCTGCGTTCCATATTCAGAACCTCCAGCATTTCTGATTCCTTGTACTTGAAGCGGTTGAGATATGCCTTTGAGATAATCTCGCAGTACAGAGCGCCTTTATCCGGATATTCTCTGATTTTCAACATAGCCATATCTACCAGTTCAATGATCCACTTTGTCTCGAATAAGCTGCGAATACGTTCTTCAAATCGTTCTCTCGCTTCATCCGGAGCAAAGTTCTCCAGATAAATCAATGCACCATCTAAGCTGTCACCGTAAGTACAAATAAGGGTATCACATACATCATTCGCACGATCAATGGTAGACCAGCACACTTCTCGATATATGGATAAAATCAGCTTTGCTCTTTCATACAGAACCTTCTCGTCAATGTTCTGCATCCGGCAAAGCATTCGAATATTGCTTAATACCTGTGTATTATATCTGCTCATTCAGAATCTCCTTTCAGCCTAATCCATAAAATAAGAATTCCTTTCTAACTCCTGTCGCTTGGCTAAAGGGAAACAAATACCATGGGACAAGAATGACTATAACTTCCGATGTATGATAAAAAAACAGAAGCAAGAATCGGAAGTTCTTGACTTTATAAAAGTTCAGATATATAATTAAGTGGAACTAAAACTTCTGTTCTGATTCTCATTATAACATCTTCCAGAAGTTTGTCAACAAATAATCGGAAGTTACGAATAAATATTTTTTGAAAGGAAGGACAGTACCATGACATTTGGAGAAAAAATTAAAGAAGCTCGTTTGGCTATGAACCTATCTCAAACGGAGCTTGCCCAGATGACCGGCATCTCTGAAAGATCCCTTTACACCTATGAGCAGCTCGGAACACTTCCCAGAAAAAGCAACATCAGAAAGCTTGCTGAAGCGCTGCATATCTCTGTGTCCTATCTTTTGGACGAATCTGAAACAGACAGCCAGAGCCATATAGATCAGGATATGTTTATTTTAGAGGCAAAGGAAAACTTCGGTTCTAAGGGAGCAAAAGAAGCTCAGGAAGTGCTGGGGCGTGTAAATTCTCTGTTTGCCGGTGGAGAATTGGACGAGGACGCAAAAGATGTATTCTTCCAGGCGATTATGTCAGTTTATATGGACTCTAAGAAAACAGCACGGGAAAAGTACACTCCGAAGAAATACAGAAAGCATAAAGATAAAGAGTAAAATCCTCAAGCACAGAATCTGTTTTCTGTGTGCGATTCGGAGGTGAAGCAAATGAAAACGGCAGAGCATATCATTGAAACTGTCGATAAGCTTGTGCGAAAATATCACACCAGAGACCCTTACGAGTTGTGTCAGCTGTTAGGTATCAAAATCCATTATTACGATTTACAGAAGAAATTGAAGGGCTTCTTCTATTACCAGTCCAGACAGAAGAATATCGTGATAGATCACAATGTGAACGGTATCCTGGAACGTATCTTAGTCGCACATGAATTAGGACACGCTGTCCTGCATACGAAAATTGCCATGATGCACGGCTTTCAAGAAATGGAAGTGTTTGATGATAAATCAATCGAAGAAAACGAAGCAAACTTCTTTGCGGCAGAGCTTCTGTTAGAAGATGAGGAAGTTCTGGAATGCCTTTCGGAACACACATTTTTTGAAACTGCTAAAATGCTCTATGTACCGGCAGCGTTATTAGATTACAAATTCAGCCTGCTCCATGAAAAAGGGGAGCTGGTAAATTCGATGTATATTCGTAAAGCAGATTTTCTGAAAGAAGATCTTCATGCCTACGATAACGACATTAGTTATGGCGATATATGAATATCTATTTTTATATCTTTACAGAAAAAGTCCACCAGTACGATGCGCAGTGCATCATGACTGGTGGACTTTTTAGTTGTCATCAGGAAGTCAAACAGGCTCATCGTCCGGAAGGTCAAAATCAGCATCCGTACATTTTCTGATAATGTGTTTTGTTTTGTCCATCGGCAAAGGCACATCTTCCTCCGCAAAGTATTCTTTCTTTACGACTTCAACTACTGCTTCGTGATTATCTTTACCAGCAGGAACAAGCACAAAATCGCCGACCTCAATGGTATCGTCATCCGAAATATAGTAGTAGCTCTTGTATCCATCTTCAAACTCTACACTGCAATAGATAATATCATTGTCACAGCGCCGTACCTTTCCATACACAGACGGGTTCATAATTTCACCCCACCCGTAGAAAGACATAAATTCAAAGATGGACTCCATAAACTCCGCCCAATCGTCCGGAAGTCCCTTTTTATCGTAGGTTCCTTGAATGAGCTTTTCATTTCCCTTTTGAGAAATAACCTTAATGGTGTAGTCTATGGTTTCAAGCGGATCAACCACCACATTCTCCGGGTTTCCTTCTATATGGTCAAAGATGCTTTCTGCATCCATATCTTCAAGAAGGCTTTCAACCCCGCCCTCAACTTTGTATTTTCTGCTTACAGAACACCCAGAACCGATATTCTGAATGTGTTCAACACTTTCGCTCTCTCTGTCCACAATTAAAGACTCTGTATAATCCCAGACAGCGTATTCTGCGTGTTCTGAAATAGGAACTTTTGGCTTGATCTTTGTGATACGATGATAGTTTACTTCGATTCGATTCACCATATCAGGCTTATTATTCCCATCAAAGGCATACAAATCAGGCATTTTCAAGCTGTCACGCAGCAGATCTGACAGGTCAATTCCATCCACTTCAAAAGACGAGCATAACGAACCGCTGAACTTATAGACATTTCCTGCGGTATTGGTCAGCTCCATATTCCAGTTTCCAATATCGGTTGCAAAAACTTCATCGTACCCATTGCTGAAATACTCTGTAAACGCAGAAAAGATTTTGTCGGAAGCCGCTTTATCAATTTTCAGATTCTGACTGTGAGCTTTTTCATATCGACCATCTCTGCGCTGTCCGAAAACATACGAAGAAAACCACACCTGTCCTTTTGAATTAAGGGTTATATGTTGCTCAACTTCTTCATCCGGTTCTGGGCAAGGACCATAACCAAGGCGGTTTGAAACAATGCGAATCTTTTTAAGCTCTCCTTGGAGCAGAAAGGGATTCTCGCCGGAAAGAAGGGCAAGGCGGCTCAATGCCAGAATAAACCACGAACGATTTTCGGGCTTCAAGATGTCTGCGGCATCGTATGCCCAATGATTAAAATATCGCCATTGGGAATAGATTGCCGATCCAAGTAGTTTAATGTCCGTAACCTCGTCAATGATACGATTTAGCACATCACAACTGCTTGCTGCATCGCCATATTTTTCTGAAAAGGCATGGCCGCAATCCATCTGGAATCCCAATGCCTGACAATCATCAGCCAGGTAATGGTCAACCAGCTCTATGTAGCTGATTTTCTGATTTCTGAATTTCTCAATCCACTTTGTGGCGAATAAATACACTTGCTCTAAATACTCCATTGCGACCTCCTTCCGAATCGGATTAAAACTCCTCCCATGTCCGACCGTTCAGGTCATTTGCGATTACATCGGTGTTAGGCATTGTTTTATATCCGAACATATCAGCAAGATTGAAGAACTTGCTTTTCTGAATCGGGTTCTTACTGCTTTTTCTAAAGTCCATCGGGTAGAACTTTTCAACGATGAAATATCTATGGCTAATCGTTCGAAGGTTATAGCCATAATGATCTGCACGACGGATTGCCTCGTTGATGCGTTCAATCTCATCTGTGGTAGGTTCGGCTCCGCTTTCGGCACGATAGGTCATGCTGCCGTTATTTTCAACTGCGATGACGGTTTTTTTCAGCTTACCAATGGCACGGATACTCTTGTCCTTATACAAGCCGATATATCCATGTTCTGAGAAGTTGCGGGACTCCTGGTCATAGAACAAATCCAAATCCATATTATCCTGAAAAGTTGTACCGGCTACGATTGCTCTCATCCATTTATAGCCATCCGGTATCAGCTTTTCATCAAAGCAATACTTCTTGAAATCGTCTAAAACGGCGATGATTTCCGTATCTCTGTCGTCAACAATATCCTCCATAGCGTCCACAAGCTGCTCGAATGTCAAGTTGACGTGCTTGATCGGATGGATAAGCCGAGTTGCATTTTCGCTATTATACTTTTTCAGTTCAACCGCCAGTTCATCAAACAGTTGCGGTTTCATCGGCTTGGGGTCAAGGGTGAGCAAAACCTTTATATCCTCAGCGCCAAACTGCTCCAGATGATTTACAAGCTGCTGCTTATAAAACTGATTGTAGAGCTTTGTTTCCACCACTATTTTGAAGCTCTTTTGGCTGATAACCGCATCCGGAACACTATCGTCACCAACGACCTGCAAATCAAAGGTAATTTCCGGGCTTTCGTCCTCTCCAAGAATAAGGCTGTTCAGCATAGAAAAGAACTTATCAGCGTTATAGTTATACAAACGAGAGAGCATCAGCATGGTGTTTGAGGTATCCACATTTTCTTTGGAGTGGTATCTCTGAAAATAATGTATCTGCATATCGCACCTCCTAAAACCCATCTGCCGTTTCGTCTGCGTTACCGGGTCAGTTGATAACTCAATTCCAGCAAGGGCTTGATTTCATCTGCCGAGACTGTACCATCGAGAAGAATGCTGATCCAATTCTCTTTGTTCATGTGGTAGGCGGGGAAGAATCCCTCTTTCATACGCAGTGAACCTATCATCATCGGATCGCACTTGATGTTCAGAACATCAACCGTTTTATCTTCTTGCAATCCCAGCTTTTTTGCATTGACTTCAACCACCAACGCAAACCACTTTTTATTGTTCTTATGGCGCAAAACACAATTCCAGTCATTCCACGGGTAATCCGGTTCTGCTCCATAGATTTCCTTTGCCCATTCAAATAGTTCTTTTCGTTCCATTGTTTCCATCCCTATATGATAAGGCGATACACCATAGATTAGGCTTCCATCACGTTATCTGTCCAAAGCTCGCACTGTGTCATTACGGTCTGAACAGCATCATCCATACCCTCCGGTGGGTATTTGTGTTTCTTCAACAGTCGTTTAATGAGAGTACGCATTTTGGCACGGGCAGACTCTTTGCGCTGCCAGTCAATCGTTTTATTCTTACGAAGTGTATCTGCCAGTTCTTTTGTAATCGCAATCAGTTCTTCATTTTCGTAAAAGTCCTTGATTGCTTGCGGTTTCGTAAGTGCATCGTAGAATGCCAACTCATCTGCTGTAAGACCAAGCTGTTCGCCCTCTTTGTGGGCTTCTGCCAGCTGTTTTGCGAGTTTCAGCATTTCTGCAATGACTTCTTCATTGGTGAGCATACCATTCAGATATGCGTTGATAGCTCGCTGCATAATCTCGCTGAACTTTTCGGACTTAACCACATTCGTTCTACGATAAATAGATACCTGTTCTGCTATCAGTTTTTTCAGCAGCTCGATTGCCAGGTTCTTCTCTTTCATTTTGCTGATTTCCTCAAGGAACTTCGGATCAAACAAAGAAAATTCCTCTTGCATATCAGAGAACAGGTTAATAACACCCTCGCTCTTGATGCTCTGCTTCAAAAGCTCATTGATACGAGCGTTCATTTCAGGCAGAGAGATCTTCTTACCGGTTCCCGCATTGGTCAGTCGCAGCACCAGGACACGCACCGATTCAAAGAACGCCGCTTCAAAGCGATCAGCTTCACATACCAGAGAGGAACAAAGAGAAAGAGCCTGATGAAGCATGAGGGCTTCCTTGATAAAGGTGTCTTTTTCTTCTTCCTTTTCACGGGCGATGATATAGTTTACCGCACCGCTGATGGTCTTTGCTCTTTCCAGATCGGTTCCGGTAGTGAACTTGGTGTAATCAAATCCATGGAATATATCACGGCAGACACCGAGCTTTTCGATAAACTTCGGATAAGCGACTTTGGCAACATCCGTATCACCATAGTTTTTCTTATCACGGGTGGTGTAGTCATTCATTGCCTGTTTTAATGCGGTAGCAATGCCTACATAGTCAACGACCAGACCGCCTTCCTTGTCACGGAACACTCGATTGACACGAGCGATTGCCTGCATCAGATTATATCCGCTCATCGGCTTATACACATACATAGTAGCCAGAGATGGAACATCAAATCCGGTCAGCCACATATCAACGACGATGGCAATCTTCATCGGACTGTTATTGTCCTTGAATTTTTTCGCCAGCTCGTCCTTGTGCCGCTTATTGCCGATAATATCATGCCATTCTTCAGGGTCGTTGTTTCCGCCGGTCATAACAATACCGACTTTTTCTGTCCAGTCAGGGCGCAACTCCAGAATCCGCTTATAGATCTTCATTGCAATCGGGCGGGAATATGCCACGATCATCGCTTTGCCTGTAAGCAGACCTTCCCGGTAATTCTCGTAATGGTCAAGAATATCACAGACCAGAGAATTGATAGTATTATCGTTGCCCAATACGGCTTCCATCTGTCCGAGAGTTTTCTTGCTCTTTTCAATAACTTCCGGATCAGCATTATGTGCCATGATTTCATACTCTGTATCAATCATGTGCAGCGTAGCTTCATCCAGATTGAGCTTAATGACACGGCTTTCGTAATAGACCGGGCGGGTTGCGCCATCTTCGACAGCCTGCGTCATATCATAAATGTCGATGTAATCACCGAACACCTCACGGGTGCTGCGGTCTTTCGAGGAAATCGGAGTTCCGGTGAAGCCAATGTATGTAGCATTCGGCAAGCTGTTTCGGATAATACGAGCAGTACCAACAACACGCTTGGCGATTTCTTCACCGTCCTCATTTTTGGTCATCTTAATCTTTTCGGTTAAGCCATACTGTCCACGATGGGCTTCGTCTGCCATAACGATGATATTTCTGCGTTCAGAAAGGGCTTCGTGAGATTCCTCAAACTTCTGCATGGTCGTAAAGATAATACCGTTTGCCTGACGACCTGCAAGGAGATCACGCAGATTCTCACGGCTCTGAGCGTGCATCGGGTCTTGGCGCAAAAAGTCCTTGCACTTTGCAAACTGTCCGAAAAGCTGATCGTCCAAGTCGTTTCTATCGGTCAGCACAACGATGGTTGGGCTATCCAAGGCTTCCTGAAGCAAATGGGCATAGAACACCATCGACAGTGACTTGCCGCTGCCCTGCGTATGCCAGAACACACCGCCCTTACCATCGGTAACGGTAGCTCGTTTGGTTGATTCGATTGCTTTTCTTACGGCAAAATACTGATGATAACCCGCCAGTATTTTGAAGGAGTTTACTCCTTCGTTGGAAAAACAGATGAAGTTCTTTATCAGGTCAAGCAGTCGCTCCTTTTGGAACATCCCCTCAAAGAAGGTATCAAACTGTGCATACTGTGTGTTCTCATAGCTTCCATCGACTGTTTTCCATTCCATGAAGCGATCTTCGCCGGAAGTAATTGTACCGGCTTTGGAGGTCATTTGGTCACTCATAACGCAGATGGCGTTATAAATGAACATGGAAGGGATTTCCTTCATGTAGTTGCGGAGCTGCCGGTATGCAGCAGAAGCATCAGTTTCTTCTCTGGACGGAGATTTCAGTTCTACAATAACGACCGGAATACCATTCAGGAAAAGCAGAATATCCGGGCGTTTGTTGCTGTTTTCAATGAAAGTCCATTGATTTGCTACGATAAAGGAGTTGTTATCAGGATTCTTGTAGTCAACAAGATAGACGATGGAGGAGCGTTCCTCGCCTTTCTCAAAATAGCGCACAGGAATACCGTTTTGCAGGTAGTCCATAAAGACAGCGTTTTTCTGCACCAATTCGCCGTTTTCAAAGTTCTTCAGCTTAAAAAGCGCATCACCAATAGCGTCCTCCGGCAGAGAACGGTTCAAACGATAGAGGGAAGCAACAAGTTCTTCCTCATACAGAGGATTGCGAAAATCCCTCTCTATGTCGGGGCCATACAGGTAACTGTACCCCATGTTCCGGAATAATTCGATTACGGAGTTTTCATAGTCCGCTTCGGTATATAATCTTGCCATATGCTTTCACCCCCTATATCAATGCAAGCTGTTTTCTCAGTTGCTTATCATTCTTTTCCTGTGACACGGCATCATACGATGCCTTGAGCTTACCTAATGCATCATACAGTCTATCCCGATATTCTTCTTCTGAAAACATTTTCGATAACACTTCTGAGGTATTAGGACGTTTTCCGTTTTCTTCTTCCATCTTTCTAATAATAATCTGATACTGATACATTACAGCCAATACACTTTCGTAATCTCTCAGAAAATTGCTATAAAGCGACGTAACATTGCCTTTGAAAATAAGTTCAAATTCCATTGCCATATTTCTAAGTTCTTCTCGTTTTTGCAAAAAATCCTTATGAAATGGCTGTTCCAAGGGATGCTCTATGGCTTCTGCTTGCCCCTCCATATATGTATTGTTTGTAAGCCATATAAAAACAACGTCATTTGCAAACTGAGGTTCTGCTTTCCTTTTCTCTGAAAGGAAAACGTAGTTTTCTTTGCAAAGGGAAATAATGCTATTTGCCATCATATATGCTTTCAAGCGGCGATCAAACAGTTGCTGTTTATTACTTAGTCGTATTTGATGAACCGATACACATATCGCAATGACAGCTGCAACAGATGTCATCACGGTACACCAAAAATTCCAATCTCTAAGCATAGATATTTCTCCCTTCTACAAATTTTAAACGAAAATTTAGCTGTTCTTTTGCAAACGGTATATCAAGAACGGTTTGGCGATGTTGATATAGCAGCCAAACAGGGAGTCCTTTCGGATATTTGCTCGTATTCCAAAGATAGAGTGGCTGTTTCTGAGCTGGATGTCACCACTTACTTCTCAACGGAGAATATGCTACCGAGGAAAGCCGGCTCTACCGAGGCTACAAGCCTCCCAACAACGCCGCAGACTACTGCTTGCCACAAGGGTGATACTTTGATTTCTAACATTCGCCCTTACTTTAAGAAAATTGTCTACTGTGAGGATGAGTGTGGCTGCTCGACCGATGTTCTTTGCTTCACGCCTAATCAACCTCAATACTCAGCGTACCTATTCAGCACGCTATATGCCGACAAGTTCTTCGCATTTATGGTTGCTGGAGCCAAAGGAACAAAAATGCCTCGTGGAGATAAACAGCAGATTATGACATATCCCATTGTTTTGCCGTCAGAAGTAGCGTTAGTCGAGTTTAATACCATTGCATTACCACTGATTAAGCAGATCTATTCCAATAGAGCTGAGAACAAACGGCTTTCGTTACTGAGAGATACGCTTCTTCCTAAGTTGATGTCCGGCGAACTGGATGTATCCGACATCGACCTTTAAGCCGCTAAATTTTCGTTTATCGCATTATTGCAATCTATTCTTGCTTGTATGTCATCTAAAATTGCAGCGATTTTCTGTTGATCTTCAATCGAAGGCAATTCCAATTCCAGATTGTTAATCATTTCTTTGGTAAGAGCGTTTCTTGTTGCACCACCAGCCGCTAATTGTAATAAATATTCTTTGTTTAACTGCAAGAAATACAACAGATAGCTTGGCACAGCCTTTTGCGGATTTGCTCGTACTATGCAGACATGCTGATTAACTCTTGCCGGTAAATACTTTTTATCTACCATACACGCTCTTGCAACAGAGTCACCTGTAATATTGAGTAGAACATCGCCTTCTTCAACAATTACATTTTTCAGTTTTTCTGCCTGCAAATCATTTATGAAAGCTAACCCATCAGCTGAGAAATCAAAATCCAACACATTTTGGCTTCGGATTAGGGAGATACCCTCCTCACAGTATGCTTCCTTTCCGCCTTTCGGTGTAGCACCGCTACCTATTTTAGTGCATATATCCTTAAATTTTACCACGATAGTTCACACTCCTAACCTATGTATTTGCGGTGAGCAATCTTAACATTGCTCTGTTTGACCATTGCATACTGCAAGGTCGTGTCTATTCGTTGATGCCCCAAGAGCCGTTGCAGCTGCTCCACAGGCATTCCTTTGTCAATCGCCATTGTAGCAAGGGTTCGTCTGAATTTGTGCGGATGTACTCTCGGAAGCGAAAGCCGCTTACCAAGTTCACGCAGCCTTGATTCTACACCGCCAATCTGCAATCTTTCGTATGGTGCTTTCAGCGACACAAATAGGGCATTGTTGCCATCCGTTCTCTGTGCAAGGTAGTTCTGAAGGTGGATTTTGGTTCTGGCATCAAAGTAGACCATTCTCTCCTTGCTGCCTTTACCAAATACCACACACTCTCGTTCCTCAAAGTTGATGTCATCCCGATTGAGAAGAACCAATTCGCCTACACGCATTCCGGTTGATGCCAGCATATCAATCAAAGCCAGATCACGCAGAGAGTCGCAATGGTCACGCATGGTTTCCAGTGCTTCATCCGTGTAGGTTTCTTTGATAGTCACAGCCGTTTTTACCTTATGAATCCTGCGTACCGGGCTTTTCAAGATGTAATCTTCATCTTCAAGCCAGGAAAAGAAACTGGATAAGATTCTGCGTATGTTGTCAATCGTAACCTTACTGGATTTTCGCTCTGTCTGATAGTCGGTCAAATAGGAACGCAGATCATTGGTTGTAATATGCGTGATTCCTTTTCCAATTTTCTCAGACATGGTTTCGATTGTCTTTCGGTAGTAGGAAAGCGATTTTTCAGAACATCCCTCAATTCGCTTTGCCGAAAGAAACACACCGGTCAACCGTGCATTTTCTTCACTTGCATCCTCAGCCGTACTATCAGTCCTTCGCTGAATCTCATATCCGGAAAGATTATGCTTTAGCACTCGCCGCAGCTGCTCTGCCTGTCCATTATCGAGATATGCCAGCATATCTCGTAGCACATCATTTACAAATTCATCGTTCATAGTCTATTCTCCTTTTATGATTAGGGAATGACTACGGAGTGGCAATCCTCAGTATAAACTCCTGCCACTCGCAGAAGTTATGGGTTAGGTCGTAAACGAAAATTTAGCGGCTTAGAGCTGGACGTCAGAGACATCGATTTCACCGGACATTAGCTTGGGCAACAAATTATCTCTCAATGTCGCAAGCGATTGATTCTGACCTTCCAAAATACGTTGCTGTGCAAAGATGGGAGCGCAAAAGTCGCTGAATTTAGCAAGAGTTTCGGCATCAGGAATAACCGCAGGGACATTTTTCATAGTGCTACCAGACACTTCTTTGAAAGTTGATCCAGATGCCATACCCTCAATAATCGGGAGAGTATTTTTCAAAAAGAAGTAAACAAATGGTGTTCCAACCTCCGATTTTGGCACAACTGATTTGAAGCCTTGATTTGTTGTTACTTCTCCAGCAGCGATAGCAATATAACCTATTGGCGCACGAGATGAGAACAACACTGTTCCTTCGGGCATAATTGTTGCACTGCTATTCTTCAAACCGAGTTCGGTTATGTCATTCTCGCCATGAGAAACGAACTTCGACTTGTTGATGGATAAATCTTTCGGTGTTATCCACGCTATACCAGTCTCAGTGTAATACTCAGGTTTAGTCTTTGAAGGTGTACTGCCTCCAACAACGGTACCGAGATCACTAATTGTTCCGGTAGTCCATTCTGGATCGGCTTTATCAACGAATAATTCTTGAAAATATGCCTGAGCTTGCTGCTCTAAATTTTCGTTTATCTTATCATTTATTAAAATCTTCTCATCTATTGATGACAAGATACTTGCAATTTTCTTTTGTGTATCA
Source organism: Holdemania sp. 1001302B_160321_E10 (assembly GCF_015552275.1). NCBI lineage: Bacteria > Bacillati > Bacillota > Erysipelotrichia > Erysipelotrichales > Erysipelotrichaceae > Holdemania > Holdemania sp. 1001302B_160321_E10. The sequence continues at coordinate 73,821 of NZ_JADNEM010000004.1, forward strand.
AGATCAGGGCAACGTACAACGCATTTCATCAGCTCTGGCTGGCGCAGTCCAACTACCGTTGTTCCTGTTGCTCTGCCATCCATTTCACCCTGAAAATCTGAAGTGGTCATGTAATAATACACAAACTTTGAATCATGTTCTTCCTTAACTCTCACACCAAAGAGTCTCTGGCTAAGAACAATTTTTTCTTCACTATCCCAATAAAGGATTTGCCCAAAGGGAGCTTCGGAAGTGATAATAATATCTCCTCGTTGAATCTCATCTTTCATCCATTTGTGATACATTTCCTCACTCACGAATCGAATGGTATCAGGTTGAACTATGTGACCTGTCTTAATGTTTTTTGCAGACAAAGCACGATAGCCACTTTCACTCCAATCGCCACCAAGTTTTTTTGGTGTTTTTCCTCGATAATCAATTACGAGTTCTGTAATTTCACCAAGAGGGTACGCTCTCCAATTAAATCTCATAACCAATCGCCCCCAGCTTCTTACGGATTTCTGCTTCGAGTTCATGGGACTTGGCAAACATATCAGAAAGCTCCGAAGTCAGGCGAGCCATTTTTTCATCAAACGGTTCGCTATCTTCTTCCTGTTCTTCAATGCCAACATAGCGCCCAGGAGTCAGAATATAGTCCTGCTTTTCGATAGTCTGCAAATCGGCTACCGCACAGAATCCCTTCACATCTTCCAAGGTTCCGTTCTGGAACGCTTCAAAGGTGTCCGCCAGTTTCTGAATATCTTCATCCGTGAAGTCTCTGTGTTTGCGGTCAACCATGTAGCCCATCTTGCGGGCATCAATGAACAGCGTTTTGCCTTTCTGCTTTTTGTTCTTGCTAATGAACCAGAGCGTAACCGGAATCGTCACGCTATAAAACAGCTGCGTAGGCAGGGCAACGATACCTTCCACCAAATCAGCATTGATGATATTCTTTCTGATCTCACCTTCGCCGGAGGACTGTGTAGACAGTGCGCCGTTTGCAAGCACCAGACCAATCTTGCCGTTCGGTGCAAGGTGGTGGATCATGTGCTGAATCCATGCGTAGTTGGCATTACCGGCAGGCGGTGTTCCGTACTTCCAGCGAACATCGTCCTGCAATTTATCCTGTCCCCAGTTGGACAGATTGAACGGCGGGTTTGCCATAATGAAATCCGCACGAAGATTGGCGTGGAGGTCATTAAAGAATGTGTCAGCCTGATACGGGCCGAAGTCTGCATCAATGCCACGAATCGCCATGTTCATCTTTGCCATCTTCCAGGTATCCGCATTGGATTCCTGACCATAAACGGAAATGCTCTGACGATTGCCGCTGTGTGCCTGGATGAACTTCACGCTCTGAACAAACATACCACCGGAGCCACAGCAAGGGTCATACACACGGCAGTTGTTGAACGGCTTCAGGATTGCAACGATTGTCTTAACGATGCTGGACGGGGTGTAGAACTCGCCGCCCTTCACACCTTCGTAAGCAGCAAACTGTGCGATGCAATACTCATAAGTTCTGCCCAGAAGATCTTTGCCTTCCTCTGTATCAGACATATCCATATTGGTGAACAGATCGACGACATCGCCCAGAACTCGCTTGTCCAAATCTGGGCTTGCGTAATTTTTCGGAAGCACATTTTTCAGAGATTTGTTTTCTGCTTCAATCTCTCGCATTGCTTCATCAAGGACTGTGCCGATTTCCGGAGTGTGAGCCGCAGCTGCAACCGTAGACCATCTTGCTTTCTCCGGAACGAAGAAAATATTTTCGCCTAAATACTCGTCACGATCTTCTTCAAAGCCTTCGCCCTCTGCAACAAGCTCGTTATATTTTCTTTCAAATGCACTGGAAATATAGCGAAGGAAAATCAGTCCAATGATTACCTTTCTATATTCAGCGGCAGGGATGTGTCCCCATAACACGCAGGCAGCATCCCAAATTTGTTTTTCAAAGCCAATGTTGGCATTGTTCTTTTCAGCCATTGCCGATTCCTCCACTCTAACAATTTAATGTAGTTATGCTTCTTCAGCTTATATTCTATCAAAGAGGCTATCCCATAAAACGGACATTTTACTTTTCATCCGGAACTATTTCCATAATATCGTCGAAGGTGCAGCCCAGGGTAGAACAGATTTTCACAAGCGTATCTGTAGTTACATTCTCACCTCGGTGCATTTTGTTGATGGTATAGTTACTCAGATTTGCCTGTTCAGCCAAATCTTTTTTCTTCATATCTCGGTCAATCAATAGCTTCCATAGTCTCTTATAGCTGACAGCCATCATTTCACCATTCCTTTCTTCCAGATATTTCGTTCAAAAAGTACCTGTACTTATAATTATAGCACGCAAATAGGTAAACTCAACAAGAAAGTGAGCTATCACTATATTTTATTTTCTCATCCCAAAGAATTATCCGATTTTTTGAAGTGACAAGGCTTTTAGAGTATCGAGAAGCGGAATTTTGGGGTTTTACAAATTGGCAAGCAGTGTAAACCTGTACAGGTTCACTCATTTTCTCAATTTTCCCTCCGGTTCAATCTCCGCAAATTTGCTTGTTGGGGCAGCTTCCCCAATCCCCTTTGAACGGTATCTTCGATACCGGCTACTCATTCATTCTGAATGTTTTGTCATAAAAGAAAAACCTGGACTGCATTTAGCGTCCAGGTTAGTATTGTAGTTTCATGTCATTATTCTTTCTTTTCAATCCAACTGATAAAGGTGCTGACCTTTTTCAGATCTTCGTCATTCAAGGTTTTCAGCTTCTCACACAATTCACGATATGGGGTTTTTGCATCGTCCAGCGGGGCGAAAAATTCTGCCGGAGTCATATCGAAATAAGAGATGATATTGAACAACTCTTTGAGAGATGGCAAGGCCGATCCGCTGGTAATTCCACGAATGTACGAGCCACTTTTATCCAAATCCAAACTCATCTTGTGTTCGGAAATATTCTTTGCTATTCGCAGTTCGGTAATCCTACTACGAATAAAATCGTCATAATGCGTCTTGGCCATTCCTGTCCCTCCTTCTTTCAATTATTGTAGTATGAATCGGAAGGCGGCGTTGGTAGTGTGAAAATGAATTTTCACTTTATTTCTTGCATATTTAATGATAGAATCATCAATATGGGATGCTTATTGGTGATAGCACTATGAAGTATATCCAGAGGAGATGATTTTATGAATATATGCACTGTCAGCTTCTTTGGGCACAGACAAATTGATGATGTTTTCAAAATAGAAAAACAGTTGGAAACACTAATTCGAGAACTGCTTCTAACCAAAGAATATGTCGAGTTCCTTGTGGGTCGAGACGGAGAATTTGACCAACTTGTTTCTTCAACGATTCGAAGATGCAAACGAAACACCCGTGATGACAACAGCGCACTTGTCTTGGTACTTCCATACGCAACAGCAGAATATCGCAACAACGAGCAATCGTTCCATGAGTATTATGATGAAATCGAAATCTGTGCCGCTTCCGCAGAAAAACATTTCAAGTCTGCCCATCAAATCAGAAACCGTTCGATGGTTGACCGCTCGGATTTGGTCATTTTCTGCGTTGAACACAATTCTGGCGGAGCTTATCAGACCATGCAGTATGCAAGGAAGGTAGATGCCAATATCATCAATTTGCCAGACGCAACCCGTTAATCCAAATACCATTTTCAAAGAAGGATGAACATGAATAAAAAGAAAATCGCACTTATTATTTTATCTGTCGTTATCGTTTCGGTTGGAATTATCGTTGCCGTAAGGATACAGAAAGAAAAAGAAATGGACTTCGGCGAATTTTCAGAACGCTTTGAACAAGCCGCAGAAGAAGTTCTTGGAGAAGATGTCAAGAAAATATCCAAAACAGAGCTTGCGGCAACACTCACTTATGGAGATAAAACTGACGAAGATAACAACATCTACTATCACATTTTGAAAACAACTTTTTACGAAGGAGACCCGGCAAAAATCACCGGATTACATACGGAAGCCCTGGGTGTGCTTTTCCCGGTTGACAGTATGGACAGTTGCGAGGAAATGATGATTCAGGACTGGTATGGTGCGCTTTACAAAAAGGATGACACTGCATATCTGTGTTGGACTTATTCCCCAGAAGTCACCTACGTTCTGGAATACACTCCAAGCAAAATAGATGATTCCGAAATCATCAAGATGGCTGAAAGTGCAGAGGAAATGGAATAAGATTAAACTATTCTGTAAACACTGTTTCTTTAATTGATAAATCACTTATACAGCGAACGGACAGGGATCTGTTTTTTTATTTCCCTGCATACATAATTCTATATAGCATTTAGCTTTCTAAGGAAAAAACGCAAAAATGAAGCCACGACCACTCCATGCGGAGAAACGGTCGTGGCTTTTTCTACCATTGAACAAGCTATCTATTTTTATTAGTGAGAAAAGACAATCCATGTTCCATTATTCAGTTTTGCCTTTCAGAAATCTGTTTGCGGTCTTATTTGCAATCTTCACCAGGAACAGCATTACCGGTACTTCAGTCAGAACGCCCACGGTAGTCGCCAGTGCTGCGGGAGAGGTTGTTCCGAACAAGGCGATTGCCACGGCAACTGCCAGCTCAAAGAAATTGGATGCACCGATCATGCCAGCAGGAGCGGCGATTTTGTGCGGCAACTTCAAAACATAAGATGCGATATAGGCAATGGCGAAAATCAGGAAAGTCTGCAAAATCAGCGGCACGGCAATCAGAACAATGTGTAGCGGATTTTCCAGAATGATATTCCCCTGGAACGAGAAAATCATCACCAGTGTCAGAAGCAGACCGATGGTGGTGATGCCGTCGAACTTCTTTACAAATGTGTTTTCAAAATAGTCTTTACCACGCTTCCTGATCACCAATGTGCGGGTCAGCATACCGCCAGCCAAAGGAATTACCACGAACAGAACCACCGACAGAATTAGTGTATCCCAGGGAACCGACACATTGGAAACACCCAGCAAAAACTTCACAATCGGCACGAAGGCAAACAGAATAATCAGGTCATTGGTTGCTACCTGTACCACCGTGTAGGCAGGATCGCCTTTGGTCAGTGTACTCCACACAAAGACCATCGCTGTGCAGGGTGCAGCCCCCAACAGAACCGCACCGGCAAGGTATTCCGTTGCGAGTTCCGGGGTAATGAATGCTTTGAAGATCACAAAAAAGAACAGGCTTGCAATGCCGTACATCGTGAAGGGTTTAATAAGCCAGTTGGTGATCCATGTAACGAACAACCCCTTGGGATTCTTGCCTACATTCTTGATACTCTGAAAATCCACCTTCATCATCATGGGGTATATCATCAGCCAGATTAGTATTGCCATAGGGATGGACACCTTGGCATATTCAAACTGATTAAGAAATGCTGGAACGCTGGGCAGATACTTTCCAATCAGAATACCCAGCACCATGCAGATGATAACCCAAACAGTCAGGTATCGCTGAAAGAAGCTGATACCTGTATCGCTATCTCGTTTCATATCCTCTATCCTCCTTTTTACAAATTCAAAACTTTCGATATGTTGTTTTTGATGGAAGCCGATTCAGGCACTCCCTGTATCGGCTTCCTTTTGTCAGCTCAATCTTGCTTTTAACTGGAGCATTTTCTGCTCAATTTGACGAATCGTTTCCAAAAACACTTCGTCACTTTGTCCACTGGGATCATCCAGTCCCCAGTTCTCCGCATACTGGCTGGGAACATCGGGACAGCTAACATTGCACCCCATGAAGATCACCACATCCGGGGCAGGAATATCAGACAACAGTTTGTTATGCTGTGTCAGCTCCATGTCGATGCCATGCACCTGCTTCATCAGCCGCACCGCATCGGGATTGATGTGGTCTTTCAGAGCAGTACCGGCAGAGTAGCTGTCGAACACATCGGATGCCAGTTTCTTGCCCAGAGCTTCCGCAATCTGGCTGCGGCAAGAATTATGGACGCAGACAAAAGCTACCTTGGGTTTGCCCTCACAGTTCAGCTCAGGTTTGTAGGTTTCATAATCATAGTCGATGTCCAGCTTGCCGTCATCACCAAAGTAATGGATGGCTTCCATCGGACAGTTGCGCTCACAGCCGTGACAGCCGTGGACGCAGCCAAGCCCATAGACAACCTTGGGCATACCGGTTTTGGTATCGGGCTTATAAACACCATGCTTGCACATATCATTACAAGCCATACAGCCGACGCATTTGTCATAATCAATGATTGGATACCATCCTTTACTCATAACACACCCTCCTTAGAAGCCCAGTTTGTGCAGCAGCTTCTCCACATCCGCAGTTTTCAAAACCTTACCCATAGAAACAACCTTTTCATTGACCACCAGAGCAGGCATACTCATCACGCCGTACTCCATGATCTTTGCCATGTCGGTCACATATTCCACCTCAATAGAAAGCCCCATGTTCTGAACCGCTTCCTTGGTAGCTTCCAACAGAGCATGGCAGCTCTTGCAGCCGGAGCCGAGAACCTTGATGCAGCAAATTCCGTCTTTTGCTTCAGGGCAGCAGTCGTTTTTAATTTCTTCTGCCTCACTTGTCGGGCAACCGCAGTTGCAAGCGCAAGCGGGAGCCTTCTTTTCTTCTTCCTGCTTCTTTCCAAAATTGAACAGTGCCATAATAATACCTCCAAAATTTATTATTGATTAAAATGCGAGCCAGAACATATACAAGCCAATGAGCAGGATCGCCGTACCCATGACTATTTTCAAAACAAAAGCAGCGCTGTTGTATCTTTTACTGCTGTTGATTTTTTGGACAAAGCCGATGGATGTACCAGCCACCATAACCAGTGCGCTGTGTCCGATGGAATAAAGCAGCATCAGCAAAATGCCCCAGATCAGATTTCCTTCCCCGGCTACAATGGCAAGCAGTGCAATCAGCACCGGTGTAGAACAGGGTGAGGAGAAGATTCCCCCCAGAATGCCCATCAAAAATGCTCCTACAAAGCCTTTCTTTTTATTCATGGAAATGAGATTCACCGAGGGGATGAAGTTAAAAATCTCCCATGTTTGAAGTGCCATCAACACCATCAGGACGCCGAGAATCATGTACCAAACTGGAGAAGATGTTCCCATCAGTTTGCCGGCAGATGTGGCAATGATGCCAAGGGTAACAAAGGTCACGGCTGTTCCTGCCGAGAATATGACGGAATAAGCAAAGGCTCTTTTGGTGTTTTTCTCTCCAACACCACCCACATAGCCGATAACCAACGGCACACTGGACAGAGAGCAGGGCGTTACTGATGTGAGAACTCCTGCTAAAAGTGCGAGAAATGGAGCAAGCCAAAAGTTGTTCTGAATGACTTCGGCAATTTGGGAAAGCCAAGTGTCAATCAAACTATTCCACCCCCATTTCTTTCAAAATAGCCCACATCTGTTCCTCGGTCAAGCCGCCTTGATGAACGGTAAAGATGTGTTCGCCGGTTTCTCTATGGCTATACATCGTAAATCCAATCTGAGCAGAGAGTTCTTCGCTTGGGACGAATGGTGTGCCATCTGCATTCACAAGAACCTGGGTAGGAATGACCTGGACCGGGACATTGCTTGCCGCTTCGGGATAATCCCACACATTGATAAACTTAATAAATGCTTTTCCCTGAAATTCCTTGTTGGCCTTTTCCAGAACGGGAGCCATTTCCTTACAGGGGATGCAGGAATCCGCACCGTAGTCAATGATTGCAGGCAGACCGAAAGATGCCAGTTCCTCAAAATCAATGGCGTCCTGTTCACGAAGTCCAAAGTCAGCACCTTCCAAGCTTTCCGGCAGTTCGACCTCGGTTTGCAAAAGTGTGTTATCATCGGTCACATCTGCCTGTTCTTTCTGATTCTTCACAAGCCACATTCCACCGATCAACGCCACGATCAAGACAGGGATTATGATTTTAACGATAAGTGATCTCTGTTTTTCCATGTTTTCATTCTCCACAGCAGCAACACCCCTGTTTCTTTTCCATAGAGTCGCCGGTGTCTCCCACATAGGAGATTGCCCCGGAAGGGCATTTCTTCTGGCAGCCGTGGCAGTGGTCGATACAGCTATCAGGATTGACCACTACCGGAACGGGTGCCTTTTGTTTATCATAGACACCGTGAGGGCAGAACTCCACGCAGGTTCCACACTCCACACAAGTCAGAATGTCAATGACAGGATACCATTTTTTCGCCATGTTTGTTTCCTCCTCTTACACAAGTAAATATTGAATTGCATTGAAGAAATAACCCACAATGATAATTCCGACCGTACAGATCGCCACAAAGATGCCCAGCAGCTTGGGCTTTACCGCCTTGCGGAGCATAATCATGGAAGGAAGAGAAAGGGTCGTGACAGCCATCATAAAGCTAAGCACCACACCAAGTAATGCGCCCTTTGCCAGCAGAGCTTCCGCAATCGGAATCGTGCCGAATATATCAGCATACATAGGAACACCGGCAATAGTCGCAAGAACCACACCGAAAGGATTGTTGTCACCAAGCACCTTGACGATAAATTCTTCCGGAATCCAGTTATGAATGAAGGCACCAATACCCACACCAATCAGAACATAAGGAGCAACCTTTTTGGCGGTCGATACCACCTGCTCCCAAGCATACTGTATTCGATCTTTGAAATGTAGTTCCTCTTGGGGTACATCCAGTGACCGTCCGTTACGGATGTATTCTTCCACCTGGTTTTCAAGGTGCAGCTTTTCAATCAGTGTGCCGCCGGCAACGGCAATCACCAGCCCCAGCACCACATAAACGACAGCGACCTTCCAGCCGAAGATGCTCATCAGCAGCACCAGACTTCCCAAATCCACCATGGGGGAGGAAATCAGGAAGGAAAATGTCACGCCCAAAGGCAGACCGGCGCTGGTAAAGCCGATGAACAGCGGAATGGACGAACAGGAACAGAAGGGTGTTACGGTTCCCAACAAGGCTGCAACACAATTTGCTCCAATGCCATGGAAGCGACCCAGAATCCTTTTTGTGCGCTCCGGTGGGAAGTAGCTCTGAATATAAGAGATAAGCAGAATCAGGACTCCCAACAGCACCATGATTTTGATAACATCGTAGATAAAGAACTGAATACTGCCGCCCACTTTGCTGGTCAAGTCTAACCCACAGGCTTCCAAGACACTGCCAATCAGACGATTTAACCATTTCATTCCAAGGACTTCATTTTGGAAGAAGTCCCACCCCGTGCGTAATGCTTGCATATTTGTTTCCTCACTTTCATTTCAAATTCAAAATTTTCGATTTGATATGCCTGTAAAAAGCCATCTCCGCATTGGGATGGCCTTTTACCTTACTTACAGCATCCTTTGCATTCTGTGCTGCTTTCTGATACTGCTGTAATCTTTTTCAGTAGCTCGATTGCTTTTTCACTGCCTTCTTTACTGATTTGATAATGTGTCCATTTGCCTTCTTCTCGGCTTGTGACAATACCGGAATCGCAAAGAATTTTCATGTGGTAAGAAAGGGATGACTGAGGCATACCCATTTCATCAATTAACACGCAGGCGCATTTTTCTCCGGTATGCAGTAATTCCAATATCCGCTGACGACGCTCATCGCACAGAGCTTTGAAAACCTTTGCACGTTCCTCGTATACTGTTTCCATGCCTTCACCTCAAATCTAAATTTCTTGATTTGATTATACGCTTCAAATCAAAAAAAGTCAATATGAATTTTTAAGGTGTCTTGATCATAAAATCGAAAAATAAAAAAAGAACCACAGCCTACACTCCAAACCGGAGCGTGGACTGTGGTATTTTCAATTATCGCAGTGGCTTCTTTTGCTCTTTTTCCTGTTCCTTCTTCTTGTCAATATTCAGAATCGTCTCGACCGTCTGCTTGGCAATTAGGTATTCCTGCATATCTTTCTTGACCTGTCGATACTCTGCATAGGCTTGTTTTTTCTCAACCAACAACTGATTGAACTCTTCATGCAGAGCCTTACGGGAAGGAACCTTTTTGCCCTCCAGTTGGTCAAAGGCTTGCTTTGCCGCTTTGTGAAGCATCAGCTCATCACGATGCTCTTCAAAGAACTTCTTGCTGTACCCGGATTTGCGATATGCTTCATAGGTTTTTCTGGTCTTGGAGTAGTTATTGATGTGTGTCTGCAAAACGCCGATTTCTGCCATCCGCTTTTCAGCCGCCTTGATGTCAGAGGAAAGCTCAGAAAATCGTGAAGTCAGCTTATCTGTTAAAGCGACTAAATCTTCATAGCTGTCCACACCTTTTTCTTTCAAAAGGCAGACTGTCCTGGCAGCTTCCTTACGGTTGTATTTCTTTGCCCAGCGCTCATACCCGGCAGATTTACCTTCAGCCATTTTCGCCTGGATGTCAATAAGCAGATTGAACTGCTTGGGAGCAGAAGCCTGACGGGTTGCACTTCGGGGCTTACGACGGGACTTGCCGGCAATGACGGCACGAAGTTCTTCATCGGAGTAATCTTCACCCAGAGAACGCAGACGAATGAATCGCTTCTGTCCCTTTCCACGGAACGCCGGTTGCTTACCGTCCTTGAACTCAAAACCAAGCTCATCCATCTTTTTCAGAAACTCGGCATAGTTCCTTGGCTTCTCCTGAAGCACTTGGTCGATAGCATCACACAACTCGTCCCGCTGGGTACGCTTCTTAGGAAATACGGTTCTTTTCTGACGCTCCCGATAGGGCTTCGGCGTGATAATGGAAAGCCCATGCTCTGTGCATACACGGTCACTGAGCTTTTGAACGGCTCGACCAGAAAGGAAGAAGTTGTTGAACTTCCGGAAGCAGTCAATGGATGTGGAATTATAGATGATGTGGTTGTGTATATGGGCTTTGTCAATGTGCGTCGCAACAATGAAAGCATGATTGCCTTTCGTCCAGCGCATTGCAGTTTCATAACCAACCCGGTTTGCTTCTTCCGGGGTTATTTCTCCGGGCTTGAAAGACTGGCGAATTTGGTATGCGATGATATTGTTCTTCTGCTGTCTGCCGGTGATGTGCTGATACTGCCTTTTGGAAAGCAGAAACTCTTCATCGGCAGTCTTTGGATCGCACTCATACGAACTGATAAATTCACCGTCGTTGGTCTTTGCGGCGTTTTGGGAGTAGTCGGTACGATCAGCCAGACACTGAGCAACCGATTTGCCTTTGTTTACATGGAGTGCAATCAACCTTGTTGCTGCCATTCATTCACCGTCCTTTCCAAAAGAAAAAGCCACCGGTCGGTGACTCTCTCATACACTATCTCAGCATCTTTTCTCTATCTTCTGCGCCACGCAGATATGCAAGTTTTACCAAATGCAGCTGAACCGAATACATACTATTGATGGTGTGTTCACATTGCTTCCAAAGTTCGATATTCGATTCGCCTACAATGCTTGCCAAGGTCTTAACCGCTTCATCTGCCAGTGCTTGCAGCTCTGCATACCGTTCATCATCCCCGGCGATTTCTCCAGTTGGATCAGTAAAAGCTATGTCAAAGTAGTGTTCCATAAATGCTCTATCCATAAGATTCTCCCATCTTAAAAAGAAATAAATTCCTTGATATGGTTTCCCAAAGTCTCGAATTTTACAACTGCCCAGACCAACAGGAAGATTGCCAGGATTGCGACCAGCCCCATGCCAACAAAGATTGCCAGAGATGTCCAGAGCGCTTTTACAATACAGTAAACTGCACACCCGGCAATAACCAACAGCAACAATCCTATCACATAAGAGGAAATGTTGGTGAGCAGATTTCCGATGATACAAACGACTTGTACAACGAGCAGCACAGGGAGTGCCAATACTTTCAATATCATCTTCATAGGAACAACTCCTTTCTTTCTACCTATATTTTACCTGATTATGGTCATACGCACAATGATGTCAAGGTATGTAAAGCCGCAGCCGAAACTGCGACTTCCCGACAAGTTGTCGGCAATTATTGGATACTGGACAGCCGAACCAGCACCTCCTTCATGTCGGTCCAGATTTTTTCCAGTCGTTCCTGCAAGTCCTTGATGTCGGCTTCATAGATGCTGCCGGTCTCATTGGCTCGCTTTGCGTACTGGTTCAGGTTATTGGAGCAGATTCGCAGGAGCGAAACCAGTGCTTTCACATCCTGCAAATCCAGATTGATACAGTAACCGTCCAGAGCCATTTTTCTCAGATATGCCCCCATGCTGCGGATGCCAAGCTCGTCCATCTTCTGATGGATTCGCTCGACTTCCTCCTTGGATGCAAGAAAGTGAACATCCTGGTCACGCTTTGCCATTACAACACCTCCTCGTAACCCTCAGAGCGTTTTGCAGGAGGGATATGCTCGGACTTGGATTTCAGATCAGCCAGAACAGAGGGGCGTTCCTCTTCGCTTTTTTCAGCACGGCTTTCCACCGTGTCCTCCATATTGAGTGCCGCATCCAGCTCCGCAAGCCGCTGGCTTTTGGCTACAAGTTCTGCTTCCTGGGGAAATGGTTTTCCAAGCTCTGCTTTTGCAGCTTCCTGCTGATTGTAAAGATTAGTCAGCTGTTCATTGGCTCTTTCCAGCCGTTCAGGAATGCCAGAAAGGGCGTTGTCCAGTCGGGTGATATTTCCTCTGGCATCCGTGCCAAGGGCTACACGGTGGCTCATAGAGCCTTTCAGAACGATGTCAAACTCACTTCGGAAGCTGTCATAGGAAAGCTCCATCTGGAAACCACGGTAGCTGCCCAGCGGAACCGGGTCAGCACTTTTTGTCTCCTTGCAGGCGGCAAGAATGATTTCACCGGCATCAGCTTTTTCCGCATAATACTTGCCCATGATTTCCATACCACAGAATCCCTCGGAGATCTGCGGATGTGCTTCCACGGTCTTAATGTCCGCTTCAAAGCCATGAATATAGCCAGTCTGCTTTTCAATCTCAGCCGGGAAGTATTTCAGGAGCTTATCCTCCATGCGGTACTGCTGGCTCTGGTGGTCAGCTTTCAGCACTTTCAGCCTTGCCACATCAATGTCCAGGTCCATCTTTTCCTTAATGAGAGGATTACCGGCACACAGCGCCTTGATCTCCGCATAGGACAGAGCCTGCTCGTCCACATCGTCACAAGAACGAACCGGAGATTTGGAGGTCATGATCTGGGAAATGAACTTCTGCTTGTTCTCCAGGGTCTGGTACAAATATGCGTCGAATGTCCCTTCAGTAACATACTGATAGACCTGAACCTCTTTGTTCTGGTTTCCCTGACGGATGATACGACCGTTTCTCTGGGTCATATCGGACGGACGCCAGCCCACATCCAGATGGTGAACTGCCACCAGTTTGTCCTGCACATTGGTTCCTGCGCCCATTTTCTGCGTACTTCCAAGCAACACACGCACCTGTCCGGTACGAACCTTGGCAAAGAGTTCTTTCTTCTTTGCTTCAGTATCTGCATCGTGAATAAAGGCGACTTCCTCGTCAGGTACACCGTTTGCGATTAGCTTGGTTTTGATGTCGTCATAGACATTGAATGTTCCGTCATTTTTAGGCGTGGAGAGGTCACAGAACACCAGCTGTGTCAGCCTGTCAGTCTGCCCGTCCTGCCAGATACGGAGGATATTTCCCACACAGGCATTGAGCTTGCTGTTCGGGTCATCCGGCAATAGCGGGTTCATCAGCCGCTGATCCAGTCCCAGCTTCCGCCCATCGCTGGTAATCTTGAGCATATTGTCCACGGACGGATCAATAATACCGGCATGAACATCCGCAGCTCTTTCAGAAAGGGAAGCAACCATATCCTTCTGATACTCAGAGGGCTGTACCACAACGGTCTCAAACTTTGCTTCTGGAACCGGAAGATGCAGCTGGTCAGAGGTCTTGATGTCCGCCACTTCCTTGAACATATTCATCAGTTCAGGAAGGTTGAAGAACTTGGCGAATCGGGTTCTGGCACGGTATCCGGTTCCTTCAGGAGCCAGCTCAATGGCTGTCGTTGTCTCACCAAAGGTGGATGCCCAGGAATCGAAGTGGGTCAGGTTTTTCTTCTGGAGCGTTCCATACTGGAGATAGCGCATGACCGTGTAAAGCTCGGTCATGGAGTTGCTGACCGGAGTGCCGGTGGCGAAGATAACGCCACGACCGCCAGTGATCTCGTCCATATAGCGGCATTTCATAAACATATCCGAGGATTTCTGGGCTTCTGAGGTGGAGAGACCTGCCACGTTCCTCATTTTTGTGTAGAGGAACAAGTTTTTGAACGCATGGCTCTCGTCCACAAACAGCCGGTCAATGCCCAGCTGTTCAAATGTGATGACATCATCCTTTCTGTCGGCGGCAAGGAGCTTGTCCAATCTGGCTTCCAGAGATTTTCTGGTTTTCTCCATCTGCTTGATGGTAAAATTCTCGCCACGCTGATATTTCAGTTCTGCGATTGCACCCTCGATCTCATCAATCTGTTCCTGCAACTGCCGTTCCTGCCGTTCGGCAGACAGCGGAATCTTCTCAAACTGGCTGTGACCGATGATAACGGCATCATAGTCGCCGGTTGCGATACGGGCGCAGAACTTCTTTCGGTTTGCGGTTTCAAAATCTTTCTTTGTGGCAACAAGGAGCTTGGCACTCGGATAGAGGTTGAGAAACTCATTTGCCCACTGCAAGGTGAGGTGGTTCGGAACCACAAACATGGATTTCTGGCTCAGGCCAAGTCGTTTGCTCTCCATAGCCGATGCTGCCATTTCAAAAGTTTTGCCCGCACCAACTTCGTGTGCGAGCAGGGTATTTCCACCATAAAGCACATGGGCGATGGCATTTCTCTGATGTTCCCGGAGAGTAATATCCGGATTTATACCGCCGAAACGAATATGACTACCATCATACTCACGGGGTCTGGTGGAGTTGAAAAGCTCATTGTACTTCGTAACCAGTGCTTCCCGGCGGCGAGGGTCTTTCCATACCCAATCCTGAAACGCATCCTTGATTGCCTGCTGTTTCTGCTGGGCGAGGGTTGTATCCTTTTTATTCAGGACACGCTTCTGCTTTCCATCCGCATCTTCGATGGTGTCATAAATACGAATGTCTTTCAGGTTCAGCGTTTCTTCCAGAATCCGATAGGCGTTGGCACGGTCTGTACCGTAGGTCACATACGCCGCCACATCATTGTAGCTGGGAGAACTTTTTCCGTTGATGCGCCACTCTGCGGTCATTTCGGAGAATTTCACCTCAATCGAACGGCGCAGGTAGTATGGGGTCTCAAAGGTTTCCTGCATGAACTGCTGGATATAGTCGGCATCAATCCAGGTAGCACCCAGACGTACATCAATCTCAGACGCATCCAAGTCCTTCGGCTGTGCCTTTTGCAGAGCTTCAAGATTGACAGCAAAGGCAGAATCACGATTCGCCGCCATTTCTGCGATACGCAGCTTGCTTCTCACATCACCGGAGAGGTATTCATCGGCAGTCTGCCAACCGGCTTCCACATCATCGGGAGCCATTGGGTCTTTGAAGATAACTCCACATAGCTCTGTCTGGATGGCTTCATAGTTCCCAGGAGTGCCTAACAGCTGTGCCATATACGGCAAATCGACCTTGCCACGCTCACCGATGGAGATTGCCAGAGCTTCGGAAGGAGTGTCCACACTGGTCACTCTGCGTTCCGGTTTGATGGTACGCTTGGTGAACATATCGGCTTTGCTTTTCAGATTGCCGTCCTCATCCACATTTTCCAGAGAACACAGGAGGTAGTAAGAGGAATCGTCAGAGAAAGCCTGACCGTTGGCACGGTTGTTAATGAGACCGTTCTTTGCGGTAAAGGCATCATAAGCATCGTTCAACTCTGCCTGCTTGCCCTGAATCATTTCGTCCGGATAATCTTCCATCTGATACGCAATCAGCTCGTTGACAATACGGCGAAGCTCCACCATCCCAACCACACGCTCTTTTGCCTTTTCATTCAGGTCAACATGGCGCATGATGGAGTTTTCACGGAAATAAACCTCACCGTCCACTACCGCATAAGAGTAATTCTTTACATCCGGGGTGGCAGGAAGGGTCTTGGTTTCCTTGCCCTTGTGGTCAGCCACCGGCAGCTCTACCGCCTGATAGGTTCCCTGGATGTGAGATACCGCTTCTTTCAGAAGGTCGGACAGGTCTGCACCCGGAATCGGACGGACGGTAATATCGTCCTTGCCGTAAGGAGTGCTTTCCAGAACCGTATCACCCAGAACCATTTCAGGGTGGTCTACAAAGTAGCTGTTCATGGTGTGTCCTTCTTCGGTGCGGTTCAGATGCACCCAATCCGGAACGATGTCGATAGGATGGTCACGCTTTTGCAGGAAGATGATGTCGGACACGACTTCCGTACCGGCATTTTTCTTAAAAGCATCGTTTGGCAGACGAATAGCCCCAAGCAGTTCTGCTCTCTGCGCCATATATCGTCTTGCATCCGAGTTCTTGGAATCCATGGTATAGCGGCTTGTCACGAAAGCTACCACACCGCCGGGGCGAACCTGATCCAGAGCCTTGGCGAAGAAATAGTTGTGGATAGAGAATCCCAGCTTGTCGTAAGGCTTATCCGATACCTTGTAGTTACCAAACGGCACATTGCCGATAGCCAGATCGTAGAAGTCTCTGCGGTCTGTCGTTTCAAAACCGGCCACCTTGATTTCTGCGTTGGGATAGAGCTTCTGAGCGATTCTGCCGGTGATGGAGTCAAGCTCCACACCATACAGGCGGCTGCTCTGCATCTCAGGAGGCAGCATACCAAAGAAGTTACCGATACCCATGGCTGGTTCCAAAATATTGCCAGTCTCAAAGCCCATCTGCCCAACTGCATCGTAGATGGAGCGAATCACCGTAGGACTTGTATAGTGTGCGTTCAGCGTGGAAGCTCTTGCCGCAGCATACTCATCTTCGGAAAGCAGGTTCTTCAGAGTGGTGTACTCCTGCGCCCAATTTCCCTTGTCAGGGTCAAAGGCATCTGCCAGACCGCCCCAGCCGACATAATTCGACAAAATCTCCTGTTCTTCCGGAGTGGCGTTTCGGTTCTCACGCTCCAACTGGAACAGGGTCTCAATGGCTTCGATATTTCTTGCGAACTTCTGCTTCGGCCCACCTTCACCGATGTGGTCATCTCTGATGTGGAAGTTCACCGCAGGAACAGGCGGGACTTCTCTGGTAGTAATAGACTGCTCAATCTGAGCGATGATGTCCATGACTTCGGCATTCTGCCATCCGTCCACCTTGGCATAGTCCTGAATGATAGTGTCCTTGCCATCCACGCACTGAACGAAATCCAGACTGCCCGGTAAAGGCTTTCTGGTATTCATCGCACCCAAAGCTTTCATCTGTGTGTCAGGCAGTTCATGGTAGGCTCTCAGGGCATCTTCAAAGGAACTGTATTCCTTGATGTCCAGCGCACCACGCTTCTGGATGTCCTCGGCTACATAAAAATGGTCAATGAAATGTTCCGGCTGTACAGGCTCGGCAATGCCATAGACCTGTGCGTGTGCCTTTTCATCAGGATAGTCGCCATAGATACGGATGCACTTATGCTCCTGCTGATCGTAAAGGGCAGCACCGTCATACTTAAACCCGTCATCCTCCATGGTTCCGTCTACATAGCCCTGGGCAGCTTTTTCCGCTTCTTCCAGAGTGTAGTAGTCCAGTTTATCATCGAAGCCGTTTTCAAAGTGATGGTAAGCGGCAACCAGATAACGGGGAGCCATGCGCTCCTCATAGCTGTTAATCATCTCAGGGGTCAGCCACTCCGGTTTGTCAGGAATCGTTTCATACAGTTCACGCATCTTGGCGATCTGTGCATGGCGGTTGCCAGCCCACAGATGTTTTTCGCTGTGCTGCCCTGCACCAAGGAAGTATTCGCAGTCCATACGCAGACGGTCTAACAGCTGATACTCAGGGGTGCAGTCCCTCGGTGCGGTTTCACCCAGAAATTCCTCTGTAGCGGATTTTTCTTCGGCTTGGGCATCAACCTTTACCGTATGGTTTCTTTCATCCTGAGAGAGCATTTTTTCAAAGTTCTCACGGTTCTCCGCACGGAAGATGGGATAAGCAAGCGTAGGGTCACGCAGCTGAACTTCTCTGTCCGTTATCTGCTCCACACGGAAAGCAGTATCGTCCAGATATACCGTATCACCGACCTGATAGTTCCATGCCGGTTCCTCTTGGGCAGGTTCTTCCACGACCTCGGCAGGCTCTGCCGCAGGAGCTTCAGGCTGAACTGCTTCCATAGCTGCTACGGACTGACGGACTTCCTCAAGGTAATCATTGGCAAGCCATTCATCGTCAAAGTATTCCGTTACACCCTCAGGGTCAACATAGTAAGCGCCGGTCTGCTCATCCCAGATGGCATACTCGCCATCCTCGGTATCGACAACAGCGAAACGCTCGTTGACTTCTTCCAAAGGATCTGCCTTGGCAGCTTCGATTGCCTGTCGCTCGGCTTCTTCTTCAGGGGTGAGATAGCGACCTTTCTTCATTAGGGAATCAATTCGCTGTGCCACCTGCGTCCAGGACATCTTCACATTGTCGCAGCCGCTTTTGTTATAACGGACACCCTTGGCGTCGTGATCTTCACCACTGTGCGTTGCACCGGAACAGGCATGGGAATGACCGCCTGTACCATACTCATGCTTTAGGAACTCTGCCTTTTCTTTGGTGGAATGGTTTTCCTGCCAGTAGTTGTAGATACGGGCTTTCCCACCGAAAAAGCCACTTCCACGACCAGTCAGGTCTCGGTTGACTTCATCATCGGTAATGAACTGACGGACAAGGGGTGGATGCACCATATCGCTCTGATACTCCCTGAGAGGGGTATCCAGTTCACCGATACGCTTTCCAATCTTATCAAGCTTATGATAGCGGAATCGAAGCAGGTTGGGGTTCTCGGCAAGGGCTTCTCTGAACTCGGCATACTGCTGAACCAGAATGGACTGGAACTGCGGGTCAGCCAGTTTCTCTGCCAAATCCGCTGTTTCATCAGGGAACCCACGGAACTTGCCCTGATTGAGAATCGCCAGATAGTTTCCTTCCTTGGCTTCGCCACTCAGGTCACGATAGAGATACCAGATGGATTCAGCCAGTTTCTGACGCTCATAGCCCGGTGCTTCCACCAGTTCCACATTGGTAGCAAACTGACCGTTTTCAAGCAATTCCCCGATACGGGTTGCGGCATCTTCCCAAGAAATGATCTGCGCTCTGGGACTGTCAATGGCAGAGGAACCTTTGGCAAGGTGAATGCCATCCTCGGCATACCACGCAGAAATGTTTCCGCTGTCCTCTTTGATACCGAAACCGCCGTGATAGACTTCTTTCAGAGTCTGGGCGATTTCCTCCACGGACTTCTGCTTCATATACTCCAGAGCTACGATTTTTCTGGCTTCATCCGTATTACTGCCAAGCAGTAAGAAGTGGTCAATTTCCTCCTGGGCAAAAGAAAAAGCAGAGGGCTTGAAGCTCTCTGCTTGGTCGATAAAACTGATTTGTTCATTTTCGGAGAGGAACAGGTTGAGCGTTAGCTGTTGATAAGCTCCGTCATCACGACTTCCTCTGCCTGTGCTTTCAGGCTGTTCATGTGCTGCACCCACGCCATCTGATTGGTCTCTTTGTCCGGTGCTGGGTTCTGCTCCAGATACTGCTTCATCAGCTGATCCATTCTGGTGTTCGCCGTGTCCTCGATCTCCCACAGATGCGGGAACAGGCTCTCCGTCAGAATCATGTCGTTCAGGAGCATCGGATTGTTCTGCTCCAGAAATGCTCTGCGCATCCTGCCATACTTGCCCAGAACTCTGTCGCTCTGGTTCTCCAGTACCATGTTCGGAATCTGGTAATCCCCAACCTGTCTGTAATTCATTTCGTTCATCATATTCGCTCCTTTCAGCAGTTCTGCTCTGCTCGTATTCACCAATCGCTTTTTCGATCTCCCCGAACATCCTTGAACTGATGGCATTGACCGCAGTACCAAGGGCATTTACGGTCTGCCTGCTGTTAAAATCAAAGACCTTCTGGAAATCCTCATGCTCGAAGTAGTTGTCGGGATTCTCCACCAGTCGGCTGTACATTGCGTAGGATACGCTGTTTGCGACCGCTGTTTTGAAAGCCACTTCGATGTTAAGTTCATCATACTCCTCAAGGAAGCTATTGGCAACGATGTCGAGGAACTGCTTTCTGTTGTCAGCCCAATACTCCGAAGCGAGACTCTGTGCGATGTCCTCAAGCTGCGCTTCAAGCAGACCGTCTGCTTTCACGCCGAAGGTGCGCTCCATGGCATCCATGACATACGCACGATTCTCAGCTGTGACCTCCCACGGTTTCAGTTCAGGAGAAGAACGGCGAGTGCCGGTGTCAGCCACATCAAACACATAGCGCAGGTAAGGCTTATCCCTGTTGGTTACAAACAGGGCAATGCCGGTGGAACCTCGTCTGACATATCTGCGATATTTCTCATCGTTCCATTCTTCATAGGGCTTACAGAAGGTAGCACCCGGACGCTGGGCATAGATCATCACCTGTTCGGGATAGGTGAAATCGTAGTTACGAGCCATCGTAGTCAGAAAAGATGTCCAGTTATCCTTATTGGCTGTGATCCTGTTGATGGTTTCTTTTGCCATCCCCGAATAAAATCGCTCTTTAGCGTTCATTTCTTACCTCCAATCCTTAAAAATCAGGATAAAGGTTCAGCCTTTCAAAAGTCTCATCGTCCATATCGGACAGTTTTCGGAGAACAGAATCAGCCAGAGAACGAAGCTCTGCTTCATCCTCGGCAAGCTGCACCTTCATCTGTGTGAGTGCTTCACGAAGCCCCGACACCGTGCCGGGGCTGTAAAGCATCATCAAATTCATTTCATCGTGTGTGAAGTCTATCATTCAATATCCCTTTCCGGGTGGCTTCTGGAAGGTTTGCGGGGTGTGTCGAAAACCGGCATTTCTTTCAGCTGTTCCAGAACGGAAGGTCGTTCCTCGGTGGCAGGAGCCTTACCGTTGTTGATGACGCCATCCAACATCCCGTAGTCGTCCTCCATAGCCATCTCTGCGTTTTTCAGATAGTTTTCGGGTTTCATAAAGTCCTGAAGCTCCACAAAACCGAAGGCATCAACGTAATAACAGGATACCTCACCGGCTACCTTCAAGGCTACGATGTCGCTGACCGACATACTGTGACCACGGAAGTCCTCAGGATGGTCGATATTGAATTTGGTGTACAGTCCTTCCAACTGTTCTGCAGCACCGGCAGACTGTTCGATAGGACCATTGTAGACCACCTCATAGTGGTCAATGGTCGGCTGTTCCTCCAGTTTCTGAATATGCCAGTACGGCATGAAACGGAACTGCTCAGTCTCGTCAATGCGCTTCAGCTGAAGAACTGCGTAAGAGTCGGTGGAGCTTTCCAGAAAAGCCACCATTCTTTCGTCAGATGTGGTGTTCCCGTGAACATCATCCCATTTCTCAATTTTCATAGGCTACCTCCTTATCTTTCAGGTTCTTTGCGTTTGGGAGAGGGACTGGCAGGCGCAGTCTTTTCTGCGGCCAGTGCCAGTTTTTCCATGACCGACTCACGCTTTGGAGGGTCGATCTTATCAATCTGACTTCTCAGCACCTTGGCAACCTCCACGGCGGTTTCCTCACGGGACTCGGCAATGGCTGTATCCAGGAATTCACGATACGGAGCAGTCTTACCGGCAGCAAGATCTGCCTTGATTTCTTGGATATGCGCCTGCACATCATCAACCTGATCCATATACTCATAGGGATCGAAGTTCTCGGCAAAACGGTCGAGCTTAAAAGCAAGTTCTGCGAGAGGGTCGTTGACCACTACCGCCTGTCTGCCGACCTCAAATCCCTGTTCCATGACATCCTCGTAGACCATGGCACGAAGCTCTCTGTGTGCCAGATTGAAGGACTCCAGAATATCAGTTCTGACCTCAATCATGGACATATCGGGATTGTCCACCTGACCGCCATCAATCTCGTTGTAGTTCTCATCGAACAGGGTGTAGTCATAGCCATCGTCACAGGTCTGAATAGCAAGGATTCTGTCCTTGCCAACCTTCCAGGCAGCTTCATCCCCCATGATTTCAGGCTCTGCCATATAGCTTGCGCCGTTACGCTCCATGATTTCTGCGAATTGGCAGATGTGGAACACATTGGTGCCGATCTGGGTGTGATACTCGTCGATAAACTTACAAGGCTTTACGAGGGTCTCATCGGGATAGTGAATCTGGATGCAGCCACCGTCAGGAACACGGAACAAGTCCTTATAGTGGCTGTCGATAAATCGGATGTCCTTGCCATCCGGGTTAAACTCATTCGTCATTTACGCTTTCCTCCATTGTCAAATTCCATATTGAAACTGGTCTTGCCATCCTCGGACACTTCCATATACACCGTGGCATCAAAGGTATTGCCCGTCTTTTTCGACTTGCAGCCTTTCAGCTTCACCTTACCGGAAGCAAGCAGTTTCTGCGCCGTAGCGTTGGTCATGCTCTTGCCGATACTCTCGAAGTAGCGGTTGTTTTTCCAAAGGGCAAACTTGCAGCTCCGGTTGGAACAGAAAAATGCTTTCGCCTTTTCCTCTACAGCACTGCCGCAGACAGGGCATTTCCCAACGGCATTGCTTTCCTTTGACATCAGAACCTCAGAATCCCGAATAACCTCGTAATTCTGAATCAGACCGGCAATCACATCTTTAATCTCATCCATAAAATCCTCGCTGGCGTATTCGCCTTTCTCAATGAGCAACAGCTTTTCCTCCCAATCTGCTGTCATAGATGGGGACTGAATCTGTTCGGGCATGACTGTTACCAAAGCTGTACCCTTGTGGGTCGGAATCAGATGCTTGGTTTTCTTATCGCCTTTCCGTTCCAAAAAACCAATGCGAACCAGTTTTTCGATGATACCGGCACGGGTTGCAGGGGTTCCCAGACCTTTACGCTCCACCTCATCGGGCATTTCATCCGCACCGGCAGTTTCCATGCTCTGCAGGAGCGTATCTTCGGTGTAGTGCTTCGGAGGGGAGGTTTTTCCTTCCTTAATTTCCGTGCTGATGACAGCTATTTCTTCGCCAACGGAAACAGAAGGGAGTGCCTGTTCCTTTTCATCAGATTTTGTCGAACCGCTTTTCCTGGCAAGAGCTTTCCAACCATTATGCAGAATGGTTTTTCCCCTGACGGAGAAGGGAGTGCCGCCGCAGTCCAGTTCAATGACTGTTTCTGCATATCGGTGCGGATCTCCCACAGCCACAAAAAGACGGGTGGAAATCAGCTGCAAAATTGCAAGCTCGCCCTTGGGAAGCTCGTTCAGATTGCATTTCTGCAATTCTCTGGTAGGGATAATGGCATGGTGGTCTGCGACCTTTTTGTTATCCACAACCTGCTCCGCATGGACAGGTACGTTATCCACACCCGGAGAGGGGAATGTGTGGAAAGCCATAGTTACGAGGTCTGGCAGATTGTGTGCCATATCGTCTGTCAGGTATCTGCTGTCAGTACGAGGATAAGTGACCAGCTTCTTTTCATAGAGATTCTGTGTATAATCCAAAGTCTGATGTGCCGTATAGCCCAGCACACGGTTGGCATCTCTCTGTAAACTGGTCAGATCATAAAGTGCAGGCGGCTTTTCACTTTTCTCCTTGCGTTCCGCTTTTGTGACCGCAGCGACAGAACAGTCTCTGCTGACAGCTTCGGCATCCGCCTTTTTCTTGAAGCGTTCGCTTGCTGCCGTAAACCCATCCAGTCCAATCTGAACCGTGTAAAAGGGTTCCGGCTTGAAAGCGGCAATGGCAGCTTCACGCATGACTGCCATTGCAAGGGTGGGAGTCATGACTCGACCAACATTCAGGGTTTGCCCGTAAAGGGTTGAAAAAAGTCGAGTAGCGTTAATGCCAACAATCCAGTCGGCTCGCTCTCGACACAGGGCTGCTTCATACAAAGCATCATATTCAGTTCCAGACCTGAGATTTTCAAATCCCTCCCGGATAGCGGAATCTTCCATGGAAGAAATCCAAAGTCGCTCAAATGGCTTTCTGCACCCGGCTTTGTGGTACACCAGACGGAATATCAGCTCACCCTCACGACCAGCATCTGTAGCGCACACAAGGCTGGCAACATCATCTCTGGCCATGAGCTTTTTCAGGATACCGAACTGCTTCTTTGTTCCGGTAGAAACCTCATACCGCCAGTCAGCCGGGAAGATCGGCAGGTCAGCATACGTCCATTTGCTGTATTTTGCATCGTAGGCTTCGGGCTGTGCCAACTCCACCAGATGACCGACACACCAGCTGACAACATAGCCGTTGCCTTCGAGGTAGCCATCTTCACGCTCGGTGGCACCTAAGACTTTGGCAATACTCTGGGCGACTGAGGGTTTCTCAGCCAATACTAATTTCATTTGCATCTGCTCCTTTCCAAAAAAATTAGCAGCCACACACCGTAGTGCATGACTGCTATGTAAGTTCTTTATTCAGTTCAACAAACTGGAATTTGTCCCTATCAGATTCTTTTGGAATAAAGGACTTCTTCTGTGTCAAACGCAGGCTTTGAAGTATCCGTTAACGCAAACCCGTTGGCTTCGTAAAAAGCTCTGGCGCGATAGTTTTCCCTAAATACCCACAAAAACACTTCGGAATATCCGTTTTCCTTGATATCTTTCAGAACTCGATTCATCATTTGACTGCCGTACCCTTTATGCCAGTTTTCAGGCAGACTATGGATGCAGATTAACTCTGCTTTCCCGGTCAACTCCGCATCACGAGCTGTGTCCCAATAAGCGATGCAATGGGGCGTTCCATCCACCGAGAGAAGATATCCGTTTCCTTTGTTCTCATCCAAAAGCCTCTGATACATAGCGGTCGCTCGGTCGATGTCCGTACACTTTTCCAGAGTCTCGGCATCAAGGATTCCGGCAAAAGCTGCCTTCCAGCTTTCAGTTTGAATATATGCCAAGGTGTTTGCATCACCTTGCTGAACTTTCCGAATAACTGCTTCCATTTTAGCAACCTCCACAAATCTCGATTTGATGAACTGATTATATCATATCAAAGTTCAAAAAGATAGATAGAAGCTATGTAAAGGCAACCCGAAGGCTGCCCCAGGCATCATGCCTGTTACGGATTATACCGGTTCGTTATCCTCCTCATCCGCAGAGAAGTCAACATCCTCGTCCTCGTATTCCTCGCTGTAGCCGTAATCCTCGTCATCGCCTACATAATCAGCGTCAGGATCAGGCTTTGCAGCTTCTTTTTCTTTCTTCTTTTCCTGTAACTTCTTAAAGGCGAAGAAACCACCGCCGCCGACAAGTGCAAGCAGAGCAAGGATAGCCGGAATCATATTGTTCTTAGGCTTCTCCACTGGCGCAGGCTCTGTGACCTCAGGCTCCGGTTCCGTCTCAACCGGCTCAGGAGTGGTCTCAACCACAGGCTCGGTGTACTTGGCAGCTTCGTCCTCGCTCATCAGCATAAGCAGGTCGGCTTCGTCCACCTGATTCAAGAAGTGAACCGTCTCGTTTCCTTCATCGTCACGGTCGATGATGATATAAAAGTAGTTGCCGTTCTTTGTGACCGCAGTAATGAACTGTTTGCCGGTTTTGTCAGGCGAGCCGACATCATCAACCAAAGTCAGGTTGCCATCAGGAGTAAGGGCGGATTCACTGGTATCTGCGCCGGTATCCATGTTCTGCATGAACATACTCATGAACATCATAAGCAGTGCCATATCCATTTCGCTGTTCTGCTCGGCTTTCTCAATCAGCTCCAGATAGTCACTGTGGACATAGCCATTCTTTTCAGGAACCGTGATCTGATACCAGTCGCCATCAACACCGATCACCTTTACTTCCTCGCCGGGGCGAAGCTGGTCGATGATCTCATAATCCATGCCTGCACCGGTACGCACATTCAGACGGGAGCCGTTTGTTACTACCTTGCCGGTCCCCATGCCATCGTCCCCGGTTTTCTCGGCATCATACTTCCAGTCCTCGCCATTGAAGGAGAATACCACCGTACCATCTTCATCGACGGACACACTGTAAGGAACCTCCTCCGCAGTCTGCTCCGTGTTTTCCTCAGGTGTAACCTCCACAGCTTCGGTACTGGAAGTCGCCGTTTCCTCGGTATAGGCAAAAGCCGTTGTCGAGAACACGCTCATACACATCACAGCCGCAAGAAAAGCGGCGCTAAGTCTTTTAATCTTCATTCTGCATCTCCTCCTCGTTCATAGCGTTGATTGTCTCAGGCTTCGGAGCCATATCCGCAGCAAACATACGGAGCAACTCAGAAAGCTGGTCAGGGGTCAGGTTCGCAGCGTGAACCATCTCATGGATTTCGGAATTTTCCTCCTCACGGTATCTGCGTTCCAGGTCTTTTACTCTGGCATCCCATTCAGCCCGTTTCCTTCGGGCTTTCTCAAGGTCTGCACCAATTCTGTCTAATTTGGCACCCAATAGAATGTCCTCCTTAATTCCGGATTCTGCCGAAGCAGTAAAAATGCTGTTGCCAGTAACTTGTTTCAATCGAAGCATAGGAAATCGGGTTTCCGCAGTGAATCATCATCCCATTGCCGACATAAATACCAACGTGCGATGCACCGGAGGTATCATAAGTGCCCTGGAAGAAGATAAGGTCTCCCGGTTTTGCAGAGCTTCGGGGGATAATGTCACATACACCCATCAGACCGTTTGCGGTCAATCTGCCAACGCTCCAGCCATTGCCGCAGTTATTGATGACCCACGAAACAAAACCGGAGCAGTCGAAAGAAGTGGAGGGGCTGCTTCCACCCCAGACATACGGGTATCCCAGATACTTCTCAGCTTCCCGGATCATGTTGGCAAATCGGGTATCTGTCAGAGCTTCACCCGGAATGTCATAGTCGGTGTATTCGCCGGTGACTGCATAGATGTCGTCCCCGAAGATGTCCGGGCGGTTCCCGCTTGTCTGGAGGAGTACACGGTATCGCTCCATTTCATCCTCCGTCAGACCGGAGCTTCCGATCACACGGTTCAAGCCCTTGTTTACCAGCTTCACATTCAGGATATAATACTCATACTCAACCTCAACTTCGTACTCATATTCCTCCGTCGTGGTCTCGCCGGTTTCCGGGTCTGTGGATGTCGATGTGCCGGTACGGGTCTCTGTGCGGGTTCGGATTTCCACTTCCTCTGTCAAAATCAGCTCATACTGCTGATCGAACAGCCACCGCAGAGTGCTTTGCACTTCCTCACGGGTGTAATCCTCAAACTTCACCGTCAGATACGCCGCCAGCTCATAGGGATTGTGGTTGATCTCATCAAGGTCATAACGGTATTCATCGTAACCGCTGTGAGTGCGCTCAATGTTGTTGATCTGATTTCTCAGGGCAGCTTCCAGCGCCTTATAATCATTGTCCGCCCCAATAATGTCCTCGTCATTGGCAGTAAAGGAAGTCCCCAGAATCACTTGCGTTCCACCCTGGAACATGGCAGCACAAGAGGAAAACATACTGGAGATAACCATAAAAAGCAGTCCCGCCGCCAGAACAAGCAGAATAGCTTTGGAGTGCGTGGTGCAAAACTCCGTGACTTTTTCTGTGATTGTCCTGGTTCCCTGGGCTGCTTTTTTCGTACCCTTGGTAGCTGTTGTCTTTGCCGTACTGTTACCGGCTTTGGCAGCTGCATATTCTTTCTTGATTGCCTGTTTCTGCCGCCAGCGGGAAAACGGGTTGGAACCGACATCGGGATTGTCCTTCTTGAACATTTCATACAACGCATCTACATTGGCTTTATCTGACTTCTGCACCAACTTATCCGCCTTATCATGGGCTTTCAGCTTGTGGCTGTAGATGGCGTGATCGACGGTGTAGGCAGTGGATTCCACTGCCTTTGTCGTTTCCTGAACCGACTGAACACCGACATTATCATCTTCATATTCAGATACTGCCCGATGTGCCTTGTAGGTGAGCGCCGCAGCTGTGCCACGGGTGGCAAGGTGTTTTGCCGAAGATGGACGCTCCACAGCCACGCTGTTGTCCGCCTTGCCAAAACGGAGCTTTGTTTTCCGGGAACCGGCGGCATCCGTTTCCTGACGTAGCTTGGTTGCCTTCTTTTTGGAAGCCAGCTTATTTATCGCTTTTTCTGCTTTGTCAGCCGCCTTATCCGCACGGTCAGCAGCTTTCTTCACCTGAGAATCCGCAAGGTCATCTTCGGTGAAACGGAGTCGTGTCGGTTTCTTCGCCATGCCTTACGCCTCCTTTGTTGCCACCACCTCGTTCAGCTTCGTGGTCATAATGCGGTAGAGTTCCGTATCGGTCGGGAACCGGTCAATGAACGGCAGGATCACATTGCCATAGAACAGAAGTCCTTCGCCCTCACCGGAGTTGGTCACATAGGACAGCTGGTGGGGAGAGATATTCAGACGCTTCGCCAGAATCCCTCTGTCCTCGCTTGCCTGATTCAGCATATAAATGAAGTCAGAGTTTTCGAGAATATTGGCAATCTCCGGGGAACGAAGCAGGTCCTTGACATTCTGGGTAATGCCGGTGGGCAAACCGCCCCATTTACGGAATCTTTTCCAGATTTCTACGGAGTAGGTGGCTGTCTGCTCCTCCTTCAGAAGCAGATGGAACTCGTCAATGTAGTATCTGGTGGATTTACCGGCACTTCGGTTGGCTGTCACACGTCCCCAAACCTGATCCTGAACAATCAGCATACCGATTTTCTTCAGCTGATTGCCAAGCTCCTTGATGTCATAGCAGACCAGACGGTTATTGATGTCCACATTGGTTCGGTTGTTGAACAGCTTCAGCGAACCCTTCACATAGATTTCCAGTGCAGTCGCTACATGATGGGCTTCTTTCTCGTCCTGTTTGAGAAGTGCGTTATACAAATCCTCAAGGACGGGCATATTTTCAGGAACCGGATTATCAAAATAGCTCTGGTAAATCTGATGCACGCAACGGTCAATAACCGTCTTTTCAATGGGCTGCAAGCCATCTTTACTGCCCATAATCAACTCGCAGAGGGAGAGGATAAAGTCCGCTTTCAGGGCAACAGGGTTATCATCCTCAGAGTAGTTGATGTTGATGTCCATGGGATTGATATAGTTGGTACTGGAAGAACTGATCTTGATTACCTGGCCTTCAAACTTGTGAACCAGCGCCGCATATTCTGCTTCCGGGTCGCAGATGATAATGTCATCATCCGTCACGAGGAACGCATTGGTAATCTCACGCTTTGCAGAGAAGGATTTGCCGGAACCAGGCGTACCAAGGATAAGCCCGTTGGGATTTTTCAGTTTCTTTCTGTCCACCATAATCAGATTGTTGGACAAGGCATTCAGACCGTAATACAGGCTTTCTGCACCATTCTGGAACAGTTCCTGTGTAGTGAACGGCACAAAAATAGCCGTGGAACTGGTAGTCAGACCACGACGAATCTCAATCAGATTCTGTGCCAGCGGCAGACTGCTCATCAACCCCTGTTCCTGCTGGAAATCCAGTCGGCGCAGATTGCAGTTATGCTTCTGGGCGATACTCTGTGCCTGGAACACATTGTTTTCCAGCTCCTGTTCGGTGCGCCCGGTGTTCATCACAAGGAATGTCAGCATGAACATTCGCTCGTTCTGGCTCTGCAATTCTTTCAGAAGCGCTTTCGCATCTTTACCGTAGGTGGCAAGATCGGAGGGAATGATGTCCATATCGTAGCCGGAACGGACAGCCTTTTTCTGTTCCTCGATTTTGGAACGGTCAAGCTCTGTGATGGTACGCTTGATGGTCTTGATTGCCGCTGTCTGATCAACCGACTGGATGTGCATGGTCACGATCTGGCTGGACTCCATATCCAAAAAATCAGCCAGCATTCGGTCAGAAAGGTCAGAAGCGATAATTTGCAGATAGGACATCGAACCGTAGATGCTACCCATCTGGAAGGTACGGCTGTTCTTAAAGGCAAACGCCGTAGGTGCAATGAAGTCCTTTACAGACAGCCCGGATTCTACAAGGTACTTCCAGTCAAAGAAGAACTTGTCGTTGTCACCCATGTGGAACATGGAGTGCATCAGGCGAAGTCTTTCCTTGCCGTTCATCGGGTGAGCAATAACACCCAAACGGCGGAAGTTGTTGAGCAGATCATTTTCGATGTGCTGAAGTCTCGGTTTTGCCTGTCGCATGGAGTCCGCTTCAATGCCGAAAGTCAGGAACTTGGTCTTTGTCAGACCGTTGTTACCCTGAGACAGCTGCTTTTTCAGCATCTGACTGTACTCGGCACGGACAGAATTGAACGCATCCTTGCGGAACGGAATGCGGATACTCTTTTCAAAGCTCTCCGCATCGGTACTCATGTTCATAAAGGACAGCTCAAAGTGGATGGAACTATCAAAGAAGTTCAGGAATCCACACCACTCATCAAAGATGGCAGTCTTATCTTCCTGCTGTGCCAGCTGATAGTTGATGTCCTGAAACTGAATGGTCTTGGTGTAGAAACTGTCGGTGACTCGGCAGATGCCATCGGGGAACATTCTCTGGAAGGGAATGGACTGCTGGGCGGTCTGCGGTACACCATTGTCTTTCTTGGCTCGTTCCACAACAGCCTTAATTTCTCGCTGCTGCTTGCGATTCAGATTTGCAGGCATCTTTACTTCTCTTGCCTGCGTTTTCTTCTTGAAAAACAATCGCATTTACCTCCTTTTCGAGTTGATACTGACGCATCAGAGCGTCGTAATAGTTGTTCGTCTGGTAAGGGCGAACCTTGGGACGAATGAATTTTGCCTGAATGAAATGCCCTGCGATGACCTCCAAGGGCTGTCCGTCCTTTTCGTACATTGCCAAAAAGAACAGGGGCAGCATGACGATAATCATGGTCATAGCGGCAAGGCTGACATTTCCCATGCTCTTGACCAAAAAGAACAACGGCACTCCGATGAGCGCCGCTGCTCCGAAACAGATCAGCTGTCGTTTGGTCAGATTGAAAAACGCCTTGGTTTTCACCCTCGTCAGGTCACGGGGTACGGGGATATATGCTGCCACACGAAACCTCCTTCCTTAGTGGGCTGAGAACACACCCTTGGCGAGTGTGCCGGTCTTAAACAGGGTGAAGCAAAGCAGAACGGTGTAGCCCATGACACCCCAGATAGAACCGATGATGTCATCGCTGAACGCTATCGACTGTACCAGTACCGCATAGATGCCCACGCAGATCATAATGAGGAACCCTTGGAAACCGATGGCGAACAGGGATCTCAGGTAGTTCTGTCCGACGCTGCTCTGTTCTCTGTTTCCAAAAGTGGAGAACGGGATAGGAGCAAGGCTTACCATCAGGTAAATCTCGATCATACGACCGTAGACGATAACAAAGATGATGATTGCCAATGCGGACATCGTGACCTGCACGATAAAGGATTGCAGAAACAATCCAAGCAGAGGACCCAATTCCATCGCCATAAGCGTATCTTCCAAGTTCTCAAGAGCCGAAGCATCTATCGCTGTGTTTCCCGCTATGATGCCGCCACTTGCGTTTATGACGTTCTGCGTGACATCAAAAACCGCCATGGTGATATTGAATGTGTTTGTGATTAACATGACCGCAACGAAGGTCTTGAACACCCATTTGAAAAATGTCCATGTCTCAAAGTTCGCCAGATTGTTGTGGTCAATAATCATTTGAATTAGCTCGTAGCAGGCAATGAATGTCAGTATCAGACCTGCTATCGGGATAATCACTGACTCGGAGATGTTGCGTACCATGGCAAAGACACCCGGCGAGAAGTTCGCCGGTGTCATGCCCACGGAGGTTGCTATCTCGCCAACCTGGTTGTTGACGGACTCAAACATCCCCGACAGATTACCCATGATGGCTGAAACGAGCATTTCTTTCAGCCAGTCAGTTATCTGTTGGAGTATGCTGTCCAAAGGCGATTACCTCCTTTTTGCTGATTAACCAAAGAGACCGGAGAGCAAAGGAACCAGAGTGATACCGATGAGGGCAACGCCGCCGCCCGCCATGAGCTGCTTCATACCCTGAGACTTTGCTTATGTGTGATAAAGAAGCAATAGAAGTGCAAAAAATTTTGCCGTTCCTATCCGACACTTGGCCATTGTGTCGGATAGGTCGGGCGGTTATTCGGGCAAGTCAATCTTGCCGACAAAGCTGTAATAAATCTCAATGTCCTGCCTGCGGGTGCCGTTCTCATCATAGCTGCACTCATGCACCACAATTTTCTCGATCATTTCCCGCAAGAGAGTGGGGGTCAGTTCTTCAAAGGCAAGGTGCTTGCGGACAATGCCCATAAATTTCTCGGCGTTGACGGTAGCTGCCTGTGACTTGTCCAGTTCGGCTTGCAGGGCGGCGGCTCTCTTTTTCAGCTCCGCTTGCTCGGCTTCGTAGTCAGCCGACAGTTCCATGAAACGCTCATCGCTGATTTTGCCGTTTACATTGTCCTCATACAGCCGCTTGATAATGCGGCTGATTTCAGAAATGCGTTCCTGCGCCTGTTCAAGCTGCTTGATGGCTGCGGCGGTCTTTCGCTTGCCGCCGATCTCGTTCTGCTGGACAAGTAGTTTCACAAACCGGCTCTCATGCTTGGCTGCGTATTCGGTCACTTGCCGGAGATTTGCCAGGACACCAGCGGTCAACAGATCGGTGCGGATAAAGTGCGCCGTACAGTTGCGGGTGCGCTTCTTGTAGCTGCCGCAGATGTAGCAGTCCTGTTTGCGGTCTTTGTTCTGATACCGCTGCTGATACAGCACATGGCCGCAGTCGGCGCAGAACAAAATCCCGGAGAACAGCCCCACTTCATCGTAGCGGTTCGGGCGTTTGCGCTGTTTGCGTAACTCCTGCACCCGTTCCCATGTTTCCTTGTCGATGATCGGCTCATGGTGGTTCTCGAAAATGGCCTGCTTCTCGACGGGGTTCTCTATGCTGTGCTTGACCTTATAAGAAGGCTTTTCCGTTTTGAAGTTCACCAGACATCCGGTGTACTCTCGGTTTTCGAGGATATGAACGACGGTGTTGGTCGCCCATTTGCACTCATAGCCTGGGTGATAACGGCGGGTGCTGCCTGTCCGCTGATATTCCAGCGTCCCCGGCGTGGGGATTTGCTGCTCCGTCAGCATACGGGCAATCTTGGTCGGGCCGTTCCCGGCAAGGCAAAGCTGGTAAATCTGCTGCACCACCGGGGCGGCTTCCTCGTCTATAATAAAATTCTCGTCCTCGTCCATCACATAGCCGTAAACCGGCTTGCTGGTAACAGGCTTGCCGCTCATGCCTTTTGACTTTTTCACTGCCTTGATTTTCTTGCTCGTATCTCTCACCAGCCATTCATTGAACAGATTTCGCAGCGGGGTAAAATCGTTGTCCATGCCCTCGCTGGCACTGTCCACATTATCGTTGACAGCGATAAAACGCACACCCTTTTGAGGGAACAGCATTTCCGTGTAAAACCCTACCTGCAAGTAGTTTCGCCCTAACCGGCTCATGTCCTTGACGATGACCGTACCCACTTTCCCGGCTTCAATGTCCGCAAGCATGGCTTGAAATCCGGGCCGCTGGAAGTTCGCGCCGGAAAAACCGTCGTCGGTGTACCAGCGCAGATTGGTAAAGCCGTTCTGTTTTGCGTAGGTTTCGAGTATCCTTTTTTGGTTCGATATGGAATTACTCTCGCCTTGCAATTCATCCTCGTGGGACAATCTCGGATAAAGGGCGGTAATGAGGTTTTGGGTGGCTTGTCTTAACATAAAATCCTCCGTTTCCGACAGCCAGCCCCACTATTCCGTGGTTTCATTGTACCACGGAACGGCGGGGGCTGTACAGCGGCAAAAGCGTTAAATTTGCTTCTTTACAGCTTTTCAATTTTCCGATTTTTATGGTATGGGTTGTCGTCCCATATTTGCAGTAGAAAAGTTCATAACTCCGTGGTATACTCTGATTTAACAAAAAAATCAGAAGTTAAAGGAGAAAACATGAAGTATACAATAGATGAATTAACCGCGGCCAAAAGGCAAATTGATTCAACTCTGCACAAGCTAAGAGAAACAGTAAAAACATTTGAATCAAAGGATAATTCCGAGCGTTATAAATCACAAATCACATTGGCAAAGAGAAGAATAAAAGCCTTTGAAATTGCAAATTATTTTATAGAGAATGAGATTAAGAATTGCTAAAGCACTTCCGATTTTCGTTCCAGCGGTCATGCTCCCTGGCATGGCCGCTTTTCCATGCCCCGGTTCACGCCGGATAAGTCGGCTCCTGTGTAGCAGCGGCTTCCGCTTCCAGTACCCGCGCCATTTTGTCGGCGGCTGTGGTTGTGGTGTCTTTCTTGAAATAGCCGGACACGACAAGGACGGAATTGCCCATGCGGATTTCCGTCACACAGTCAGGGCGGCGGGTGGTGCGGGTGTCGTGCTGCTTGTTATCTGCCATAGGCAATACTCCTTTCAGTCGGTAATCAGTTTCTTCATGCTCTCCATTTTCCGCTTGGCGGTTTCCTGCCGGAAGTTGTCGCCGGTAAAGCGTACCGGGACGCACATGGAAAGCAGGCGGTCATAAATCCGGGAATGGGCGGTGTCCTCCGGGTTGTGCAGGTCGTCCAGCGTAAGGTTGGTCGTGACGATCAGCGGCTTGCCGCTGCGGTAACGGCTGTCAATCACATTGAACACCTGTTCCAGCCCGTATTCCGTCCCGCGTTCCATGCCGAAGTCGTCAAGGATCAGCAGCGGATAACGACAAAGGCGGGAAATGTACTCGTTGCGCCCCTCAAAGCTGGCGGCAAGGTCATTGAGGATAAGAGCAAAGTTCGTCATGCGGACGGGGATTTCTTTCTCCATGAGGGCGTTTGCGATACAGCCTGCAAGGTAGCTTTTGCCGGTGCCTACGCCGCCCCAGAACAGGCAGCCGATATTGTCTGTCCGCATATCTTCCCAATGCTCCACATACCGGCGGGCAAGCCCGGTCTGCGGGTTCCTGCCGTTGTCGTTCTCGAAAGTCCAGTCCCGCATGGTGGGGTCGGTAAAGCCCCGGCGTTTCAGTTCTTCCACGGTGTCAAGGTGTCTGCGCCGCTTTTCGGCGGCTTCCCGTTCCTCGCGGGCGGTTCTCTGGCAGTCGCACTCTGCCGGGTGGCGGTCGCGCCCGAAGATAGCGGCCTTATCCGGCGCAAAATAGGCTTCTTTCGGCTTGCGGCACTTGCCGCAGTACAGTAAACCGTCCTCGCCGGTGTAGTCCTCCGGCTCCGGGATGGTGGTCGTCATATTCTCCAAAACCGCGTTGATTTCATTCTTCATAAACTCTCGCCCTCCTTGCATGAGTAGTCTGGTATGCCCTTTTTAGGGGCTTCCTTTTTGTCGTTCCCCGCCCATATCCGCAGGGCGGCGGCATAGTTCTGGTAGCTTTTCCCGTTGGCGGCAAGGTAGCGGCTCATTTCCTCGATGAACCGTTCCAGCCTGTCAGGGTACTCTGCCTGCAACTCGTCGTATTCGGTCTGTGACAGAAAAATATTTCCATATCGGCCATAGGGCGCGGACGGCCCCCCACTCACTCCCTTTGTTTGGCTCTCTGTAAGGTTGTTTATAGTAGTTTGGTTAGGGGACGGTTTTCCGACCATCATAAGGTCGGTTTTCTGACCATCAGTAGGACGGTTTTCCGGCTCTATGAGGGGCGGACTTCCGGCCATCAGTTGGTCTGAAAACTGTACCTGTGGCACTGGCGGTACTTTGACATAAAGCCGGTTCGGTGCGGAGAAGCCGCCCCGTTCCCGTTCCAACAGCCCCGCCGTGTCCAGTTCATTAAGCGCCCCCTTGATGGTGGTGCTGCCTTTATCCAGTATTTCTGCTATCTCCGCGATGGGATAGATAATATAAATCCTGCCCTCGTCGTCCAGCCACTTGTTTTTCTGGGAGAGGGTGGAACGGTCTAACAGCAGCGAATACAGCAGCTTGGCGGTCTGTGAAATCTCCATTTTCAGCAGGAAACGGGGATACGGCAGATAGGCGGGCAGCCGCGTGTCTGCCCTGATATAATCAGCGATAGGATCACCTCCCTGTGTTCGGGTTGATTTTGGCGTATTGTCACGCATTAAAACGCCGTTTCCGGGGGAAAAGGATAAATGTATCGCGTACCCTTTGACACCCACGAAAAAAGCCTTGATTTATGCGGGTTTGAAAGGCTCTAAAGCGTGACATCTCTGCCTTTGTTTCCGCTTTCTCTCGGCGGCTTTGATTTTCTTCATGCGCCCGGCGCAGTCGGGGCAGTATTTTCCCCGGTTGGATTTGGGGACAAAGGCCGCCCCGCAGACGGCACACCGTTTCCGGCTTCCCCGGCACAAGAGGGCTGCGGCCAGCTCCCCGTCAAGGGGCAGGACAGCCACACGGAACCAGTGGCACATGAGGGAAAAGGAAATGCTCTGGACGCACACGCAAGGCTCCCCGTCGTCCAATAGCAGGCAGTTCCCCTCATCGTAGTTACAGCACTCATGTACCAGCCGCCGCGCCCGCCGGTGCTGGCGGTAGTCCATGTGGGGCAGGTTATCGCTCATGGCTCTGCTCCTTTCTGCGGTGCGGCTCGTCCCGGCGCAAAATCTGGTCGATGTTCCGCTTGACGGTCTGCAACTCCTTGAACCGCTGTTTCTGTTCGTGATAGGTGTTATACAGGCCGTCTTTCTCGGAGATAAGCTGCTCGATCTCGGCCTGCAACGCTTTCCGGGCGGGCAGCTTGGTAATGCCATGCGCCTTGAAATACCGGGCTGCTGCGTCGGCTATGATAAAATCGCTCTCATGGGCCTGCCGGTATGCGGCGCGGGCTTTCTCGGATTTCTGTGCCCGCAGCCCGTCGCGGGCGGCCTTGGTCTGGGCGTAGGCCAACACCTGCCGCTGCAACTTCTTTTTCCCTTGCAGCTTCGTTTCCAGTGCTTTCAGTTCGCCGCTGGTCTGGCGCATTTTCTGATAGGCGGTGTCAACGGCGGCTTCTAACTGCTCCGGGGAAGTAAAGCCGTATTGCTGGTAGACGGACAGCGTTTTGGCGGCCTGCTTCAGATTGTGTATCTTCGCCCAGCGTTCATAGCCCCGGCCTTTGCCCTCGGCCATTTTCTGCTCAATGTCCACAAGCCGCTGCACTCCGTCCTGTTTCGGGGCGGCTATCTCGGCTCTGGCAACCTGCAAGCGGTCTTTTATGGTGCGTGGGGGATCGGGGGATCTGGCTGGCGCTTCGGCTGCTCTGGCGGCGTTTTGCTCTAAAACGGCAAAGACAGCGGCGCGGTCAAAATCGTCGCCCAGCTTCCGGGCGGTAATTGGCTTTGTCCTGTCCGGCGTGAGGTAGGAAAGCCGCCCCCGGCTCTCCTTGACGGTCACACCCTCCTGCAGCAACAGAGAGGAAAACTCGTCAAAGCTGGCGGCGGTGGCAAGGGCTTTCCGTAGGGTCTGCCGCAGCTTCTCCTTGTTCGTTTCAAACTTGGTCTGCCGGGGCGTGATACTATCGGCAATCATGGGGGCGTTCTGCTTGTCCAGCGCGGCCTGTCCCTTTTTCTGCGCCCAATACTCCCGGTCGGTGACGCGGTTCTTGCTGCCGTTCAAGAGGTCGATTTGATAAAGCCCCTCCCGGTGGCACATCTCCATGACTTCGGATTTGAAGTAGCGCAGGGCAGCGTCGGTACATCGGTGCTTGCAGCCGACTTTCGTATCGGCCGGCCTGTCCATGTAGGGCAGGAACGGCACTTCCTCAATCCGCAGGCTGTTTATGACGATATGCACATGAATGTTGCCGCTGTGGTTATGCCCGTCCGGGTGGGTGCAGACAAGGGCCTGGTGGCCGGGAAAATGCTCTTTACAGAATTGTTCCCCCAACGCCTGCGCCCGGTCTACGGTCAGGCCGTTGTCCGGCCCGTCCCGCGGGTCAAAGCTGATGATGTAGTGGTGGCTTTTCACATCTTCCCGCCGCTGGTTTTTCTGATAGCGGAGATTGGCCCGCATACACGCAACGGCAAAATCCTCCCCGTCGCAGTTCAGCGTGGACAGCCGGTAGTCCTCGCGGGGGATAAGCCTGCCGGTTTCATCAAGGACGGGCTTCATGGTAAACTCGTCATGCTCAAAGAGAAGATATTGCTCGGCGGCTCCGTAGTCGGCGTTTTTAGAGTTGATATGCTTGAGTGTTGCCAACCGCGTCACCTACTTTCTTGAGGACTTCATACTTGAGGACGGCAAGGTCGGATATGGCGGCGCGTACCTCGCCGGAAAGGGTGTTGTAGGGTACGCCGTATTCGTTCAGATACCGGGCAATCTGATTGAGGTTGCCGCCGATCCTGCCGTACTCGGCTGTCAGCTTCCCGACAGCGGAAAGCAACTCGTCATTGACCGACGACACATGGACAACCGGGCGTATGGTCGCCCGCCGTATCGCCTGCCGGAGAAATTCGGACTGGCTGATACCATAGGGCGCAAGCCGCGCTGTGAAGTCGGCATACTCATCTTCGGACAGCCGGGTTTTCACAACGCGGCTGCGGTGGGGCGTGTTGTATTTCTTTCGCATGGTGTGACCTCCTTTCTCGCCCGTAAGGGCGCATGAGCAGGGTTTGGGGAAGGCACTCCCCAACAAGTTTCCCGCGAGGGGCAAAACTGCAGAATTGCGGATTTTGGCACCGTGGTAGAAACTTGCTCTCCGTGACTGCAAACTTTCTCTCACTTCCGTCCGCCACTTTTTTGGAAAACTGCAACCACAAAAGTTTGTTTCTCTTTTTCTGCTACTACTAATCCTGTAAAGGGCATTCCTGCCCGCTTTCGCTAAAATGACACCGGACGCAGTGGTTTCTACCCGGTGTTGGAGAAATCCTTTCTCTTTGCCCTCTACTACGGGTAAATGCTCCAAATGCCAAACACCAGGGCAGAAAAATTCCCTCCTCGCTTACTACTACAACCGGCAGGGGGCAAAATGGCCGGGAGCGGAGCCGGACAACAAAAAAAGCAGTAAATCTTTTTCAAGACTTACTGCTTTCGCTGGCCGCGTCGGTGGCGGCTGGTATTCAGTTTTTATGACTTGTCCGGTGGTTCGTCAAGCCGGAACTTGAATTGACAGTCAATTAACCGCTGCTTTACATAGTCCTCCACCTCGGCGTTGACCTGCCCGTTCACTTTTGAGAAATAGCGGATATATCCGGCGTAGTGGAGCAGGACAGCGTTCACGGCTTCTGGGTCGCCCTCACGGGCTTTGAGGATTGTTTCATAGGGGAGAAGTCTACTCATACCGGCTCACCCCCATTTCTTCGCGTAGCCGCTGCAAGGCAAGCTGGATATGCCGCCCCGCTGTGCTGCGTGACCGGCCAATACACGCGCCGATCACGCGCTGCGGCTGGCGCAGAAAGTAATAGCGCAGGATTTCTTCCCGCGTCTGCTCCGGCAAAACAGAGATCGCGTCGGCAAGGGCGGCGTTGCAGAGCAGGACGGTCTGACCGCAGACGGTAAATGGGTATTCCTCGTCCGGCTCCGACGCGGCAAACTGGACAAACTTCTCGTTCATCAGATAGTCAAGGGAAACTTGCCGTTCCCATTGCCGTTTAAGCTTCAAAATCTTGTCCAAGGCGGCACAGCGGATAACAGTCTTGCAAAAGGCGTTGTACCTGCGCTGGATATATTCTTGATAGGCTATCTGGTCGGTCATGGAAATTCCCCTTTCTGAATAATAGTGCGGGGCGGTGGCACTTCTTGCTGTCGCCCCTTGATTGCCTACCAGCAAAGGCGGGCGGGGCTGTCAACGGCTGCGCATATGCGCCGTTCATCTTGACCGTTGACTGGCTCGGCTGGGTTTGCTATTTACCCGACAAACTTGAATTTATTTTAAGCTATCACGTTTTACCTTCTTAAGCCTTACTATCATTACCATAGGAATTTCTTTGTTGGTTTTAAAACATTCTTCATAAAATCCATCAATGACAAATCCAGCTCTAAAACAAAGGTTAAAAATATCTTGTATGGAACGATGATAATAAATCTGCTCTTTCGGTTGCCCTTCAATCGCTATATCATAGTAACTGTGCGGTGTCATATATTTTTCAGTCAACGTGACAAAACAAGGGTGTTGCGTTGCAAAGACAAAAATTCCGCTTTCCTGCAACAGTTCATAAACAGCCATAAGAAGTGGTTCAATATCCGTAATATCCATAATTGCCATATTAGAAACTGCTTTCGTAAAGGCTCGATTTCTTTTTAATTCTAATATACTTTTTCTATCGGTCGCATCCGCCACACAAAATTCAATTTGTTTTGCATATTGTGATTGCCGTCTTTTAGCCAATTCTATCATTTTTTTGCTGTAATCAAAAGCGACAACCGAAGCGCCTCTTTGTGCAAGATACGAAGAATAATTTCCATTGCCACACGCAATATCCAAAATGTAATCCGCAGGATTAGGAGATAGAAGTTCCGTTACTTTGGGACGCACTACCTCTCTGTGAAATTCATTAGATTCGTCACCCATTGCATTATCCCAAAATTGTGCGTTCTCCTCCCAGATTTTTTTACTTTCCTCTGTTCCCATGTTCTCTCCCACTCCCCAAATTTGCTTTTTTGCTTCCATTAAATCTTCCTTACTATATTCCATTGTTACCCTCCATAACTTCTGATTGTTGCCGTCTTGACGATTATGTATCTTTACATTACCTTCTGAAACATATGGCGCACCTTGTCCAGGCGGCTGTTTGGACGGCGGGGCTGGATGACCGGCTGACCGACAGCGGCCTGATATCCTTTCAGCTCTGTAAGGCATACGCTCCGCCCGTTGGTGTAAAAGGCCAGATCAGTACGGTATGCCTGTATACAGCGGGCGGGAATCTCGCCAGTAAAGACAACTTCATCCTTTTTTACCTGGGCCGTTTCGATGGTGGCACAGTATTTCGGTGCATCATGATAAGCCCTGGAAAGGTATTCCTGGGGCGCATAGAGGATGAAGGAGAGATAAGGTTCCAGCAGCTGCGTCCCCGATTCCTTCAATGCCTGTTCCAATACAATCGGGGCCAATGAGCGGAAGTCCGCCGGCGTGCTGACCGGACTGTAATAAAGCCCGTATTCAAAGCAAATCTTACAGTCCGTTACGTTCCAGCCGAACAAGCCC
Organism: Holdemania sp. 1001302B_160321_E10; assembly: GCF_015552275.1. Lineage (NCBI taxonomy): Bacteria > Bacillati > Bacillota > Erysipelotrichia > Erysipelotrichales > Erysipelotrichaceae > Holdemania > Holdemania sp. 1001302B_160321_E10. The sequence goes on from NZ_JADNEM010000004.1 coordinate 114,781, forward strand.
TGCTCCAGCCCGTAACGGATACCATCCCTGACAGCGTTTTGAAAACTCTGGTTCAAGTATCCCAGCGAAACCCGGCTCTCGTATTGTACACCGGAGCCAAGCGAGAGTGGTGTAACAGACAGTCCTATGGATGCCCAAAACGGGTTGGGCGGCACCTCGATATGGATGGTGTGGCTGGCTGCTTTGAGCGGCCGCTCCATATAAATGACGGAGGGTTCCTTTACCACTGTTTCAAGCTTGTATTTTTCCGACAGCAAAGCGGAAACAACCTCCAACTGCACCCGGCCCAAAAAAGAAAGAATGATCTCATGGGTGATGGAATCCACTTCGCAACGCAAAAGCGGGTCAGTATCCGCAAGTTGCGTAAGAGCGTCCAGCAGCCGTTCTCTTTGCGCTGCCGTTTTCGGCGCAATCGTCGTCCGCAGCATGGGGAGGGGGTCCTCGCGCCACCTTTTACGAGGGAGCCGGGTTTGGTCCCCTAATACATCGTTTAACCTCACGCTGTCGCTGGGAAGGATAACAATTTCACCCTGATAAGCGGTGTCTGTCCGAACAATTTCCCCTTTGGATGGAATACGCATCTCTGTGATTTTCAGCTTTTCTCTCCCGGCCAGGGCCACCGTATCCCGCAGGCGCAGCGTTCCGCTGTATAACCGTAGATAGACACGCCGCTGGCCGCAATCGGTGTACTCAACCTTGAAAACGCTGCCGCATAGGGCGGCGCCCCCCTGTTCCCCAATCGGTTGGAACAGCCCTGTCACCGCATCCATCAACGGTTGAATGCCAAGGCCATTTTTGGCGCTGCCATGATAGACTGGGAACAGGGAGGCGTCTTGAACCCGCTGCTGTTCCTCCCGCGCAAGTTTTTCCCGGCTGATTGGTTCTCCTGCGATATACTTTTCCAATAATTCATCGTTATTTTCGATGACCGCATCCCATGCTTCTATGTCGGTATTTTCCTCCAGGACTATTTCCGGGGACAGCGACACCGTCTGCTTGATGATAATATCGGCGGAGAGCTTATCCCGAACAGACTGAACCACGCTCTGCAAATCAACGCCAGCCTGGTCGATCTTGTTGATAAAGATAACGGTGGGAATGTTCATTTTCCGCAGGGCATGGAACAGAATACGGGTCTGGGCCTGCACGCCATCTTTAGCGGAGATCACCAAGATGGCCCCATCTAAAACAGCCAAAGAGCGGTACACCTCCGCCAAAAAATCCATGTGGCCGGGCGTATCCACAATGTTAACTTTACATCTGTGCCACTGGAAGGAAGTGACTGCCGCTTGAATGGTAATCCCACGCTGCCGCTCCAAAAACATGGTGTCCGTCCTCGTTGTCCCTTTTTCGACGCTCCCCGGTTCTGAAATGGCTCCGCTGGCATATAGCAGGCTCTCCGTCAAGGTCGTCTTTCCAGCGTCTACATGGGCAAGAATTCCAATATTGATTATTTTCATGTGATTGTCCTCCCTTTACAGCCCCAAAGGGCATAAAAATCCCCAGCAGTAAAATACTTTTACCACTGGGGATTATAAGTTGCGGACATACACATATACAGCATACACCTGTTTGTGATTGCTGTTTTTGGGGATATGTCAAAATTGATAAGGCAAAAGTATTCTTAAATTGGGTACAAAAAACTAAGCCCCTACAAAAGGAGCTATCATAATCCTTTGTTCCCACTATTTGATTATAGTTTTATTTAAGAATACCTTGCCGCATATTTTTTACTCCTTTTCTGGACTAAATCATTGTATCACATCAGTTTTAGGAAAGCAAGTACCTAAAAGAAATTTTTCTTCCCCTTATATGTAACAATCATACCGGCTTCCTAGCGTTCAGAATGTTTTCTGCTGTCTGCTGTGGTGTTTGGTTGGAATTGTCCAACCAAAAGCCGATCCGTGGTGTTGTCTGCATTTTACTAAATACAAATTCAATGTATACAGAAAGATATAAGGAGTGGGAGGGATTCCGCCGTAGTTGGCATTGTAGGAAAATCCAAAAGTTTAGATTTTCCCACAATGCTTATCTTTTGGTCTTTGGTTCGGAATAGTGTAGTGCTGGCGGTCTATCTCTTGTTTTCGGTTGCTTGCTTCCTTACCGTACATGAGCATTCGCACCAGGGTTATCGTTACCGTAGCCTTCCAGAAGATTGATCGCACCCCAGATGCCGAGACCTGCACCCAGAGCCACTACCAGAGTCTGAAGAACACCAACTGCGCTATTGAAAAATTCCATATATTTTCCTCCTGTAATTTGAATTTGTTTTTGAAATAGAAAAAGCCCTCCGTGTTACCGGCGAACCGGTCGGAGGGCAAACACATGGGAGCTATTTAATTACAATCATATCTATCACCGCCGCCTTTCTGGGCAAAAGAAAATGGTCAGCTTTCCATTTCGTTACGGTTCAGCAGACCATCTCGTGCCTGTGCAATTTTCTGGATACGACTACTCAACTGTGCAATCGTAGCGTTTATCTCATGCTGATTGTCTGCATAGAAATAGCCATCAAGATCGCTGCAAATGGGTTCGCCTTTGCAACGAAGGGAATTGACCATTCTTCTGATCTCGGACCCCTTTACATGAAAAACGGTCTCAAGCGTTTTGCTTGAAACCGGATTGTTTGCTCCTCTGAAATTCTTTGCAAGATATTCGCAGAGGGCTTCTTCGATATTAAGTTTTTTCGCCTTATCCATTAGACCTCCTTCTTAGTCGGCATCAACGACTACATATTCATCACCTGCCTTTAATTTCAGCCTGCGACTGAGGAATTGCTCGATATTAAATTCATTCTTCTTGTCGTAGTCTGAAGTGTACTTATAGTTCGGGTGCTGTGTCAGATCGTACTTGTCGGATTTGAACGGTCTCACACCACGCAGCTGTAGGATACACTTACCACCATCCAGAACCGCCAGTTCGTCCACGGTCGCAAGGTCTTTACCCAACTTCTGATAATTCATGCCGTAGGACGGGCTGTTACCTCTGGTGTTAGAGGTGTTGTAAGTGTCGATTGTTTCTTTACCCAGAGCCTGATTCAACTCTTTCAGCGTTGTCGGCTCAGAACCACCGAGGAAAATACGGGAGTCCATGTTGCCAATGATGGTATCAGCGTTGTCCTTGTAGATGGCTTTCAGCTGTGACTGTGCCTGAAGCACCAGACAGGCCGAAATCTCACGGCTTCGGATGGTCGCAACCAACTTCTCCAGATTGGGAATCTGTCCGATATTCGCCGCTTCGTCGATCAGACAGCGCACATGAACCGGCAGTCTGCCGCCGTACACATCATCTGCTTTCTCGCAAAGCAAGTTGAACAACTGGGTATAAATCATGGAGATCAGGAAATTAAAGGTCGCATCCGTATCCGACATAATCAGGAACAGCGCCGTTTTCTTGTCTCCGAGGGTATCCAACTGCAATTCGTCATAGGCAGTAACATCTCTGACCTCCTGAATATCAAACGGGGCAAGTCTCGCACCGCAGGAAATCAGAATACTTTTTGCCGTCTTGCCGGCAGCCAGTTTGTACTTCTTGTACTGACGAACTGCAAAGTGATTTGGCTTTTTCTTTTCCAGAGCTTCAAACATCAGATCAACAGGGTTTTGGAACTCCTCATCGTCCTCACGCACCTCCATTGCGTTTAAGAACTCAATCAGAGTTGAGAAGTTCTGTTCCTCAACCGGAGCTTCGTAGTGGATATAGCCGATCAAGGCACAGTACAGAAGCGTTTCTGCTTTCGTCCAGAACTCGTCACCGGCTTTACCGTCGCCCTTGGTGTTCGCAATCAGCGTAGTCACCAGTTTCAGAATGTCTTTTTCTGAATGGATATAGGCGAATGGGTTGTAGTGCATCGACTTCTTAAAGTTGATGGTATTGAAAATCTTGATGTTGTAGTTGTGTTTCAACAGGGCATTTCCGCACTCAATGACGATACTGCCCTTGGGGTCTGTGACCACATAACTGCTGTGCATCTGAAGCAGATTAGGTTTCAGCCAGAACCTTGTTTTACCTGAACCTGAACCACCGATTATCAGTACGTTCTTATTTCTGGCATTGGCGGGATTATTCGGTCGATTGGACATCATCAGCCTTTCCGTCTTGGTCAGGATAATGTTGTCCTCAAACTTCTGATCCATGAACGGCTCAATATCTTTGGCAGTACCCCAACGGGCAGAGCCGTATTCTTCGTTATGACGGTACTTCTTTGCGTTCTTGCCTTTTATATAAACAGCAAGGCGCAGTCCCGCACCGAAGATGATACCGACCACCAAATCCAGAGGATGAAAGCTCGGTAGAGGATTGCTCAGAGCCACCATGAAGGTATCAAAAAAGCCGAGGAGTTTTGCAGACATATCTGCACCCTCGGCTAATCGCCACGCTTCACCCAAGTTGGTTGCGAACAGTCCCAACAGGATATACGGGATGTTCAGGATCAGGAGCTTTTTGATGTTTACATTCTTCATCACAAATCACGCTCCTGTTTCTTTTCTCGAACCTTCTTAGGAATAGCAGCGACAATCTCTTTGAACTTTTTCAGCTGTGCCAGAACGCTCGGTTTCTTATCCTTCGTCAAAGCTCTCGCCTGATGTTCCTTGCAGATAGCATCCAGGGCATCTGCATCTTTGGAACGGACAAAGACCAGATAGCGGGGAGGATCAACGGACTTATCTTTTCTTACGGCGAAGTCCACGCCGTATTTCTTGGCGAGTCGTTCAAAATCCTTAATACCGCTTTTGTCGATCTCGACGTTGGTAGCACCCTGATTCTGGGATAACAGCTGTTTCACAGACTGTTTTCCGTGAACAGCGGGGTCTCTGGCTCTCTGTGCCTTGACCTTTTCTCGGTGCTGCAAATATTTGCGAATACCGGCGACGATAGTTCGTCCCGTCAGCTTGGTTGTGCTGATGGCAAGGTTTATCGTCCTGTTTTCAACTTCTTCCTGCATGAATCATCACCTCCTGCACGCAGTAGAGTGAGGGTCATCGTGCCATATCTCTGCGGTCGTAATACAGATTGCCTTTGGCAACTGCGGCATGGCTGATAATCTTGATGTCACCGGCTTTCTGATGTTCCAGAGCTTTCTGATACCCAACTTCACCCAGAAACAGGCGGGTTCGTTCTCCTTTATCTCCAATAGGGGAATTGTGCGTCAGCACATCAAAGATAATCATGTGCTTGGTGTTTTCATTGAAACGAGCCAAATCCAGATAGGTGTGACCCTTGTATTCTTTTGCACCGTCCAGAATGCGGCGGCGCTCCATCAAATCCGCAATAGTGGAACCTCTTTTTTTCATAGCCCCTCCTTACAGCGAATCTCTGTCGTGGTTACTCTTGTGCGGAACGGGAGCATCTTTGGCAGGTGCATCAACTTTCTTCACCTTATCGTCAGGCAAAGGCATAACCATGATACTGCGCCCCAGACGGACGAACATTTCAGGCTGATGGAAATGTTCTTCATATTTCTTCATCTGTTCAGGGGTGAGGGAACAGAAATCTTCCTCACCCAGACCGACCACCAGAAAATCACCGGCAACAATGTCGTACATATCGCCATCTTCATCACGCAAGGCACGGTTCAGGTCTTTACCTGTCAGCTTGGCTTCTTCGTCCATGATAAGAGCAACAGGATCTTCGTAGGGATAGACCGCTTGAATGTCACCACCCACAGCTTTCTGCAAATCCTCCAACTCACAGCCAATCTGCACGGGCTGGGGATACATATTGGGGCGAATCAAAAGTACATCCATCATGGGAGCCTGTTCATGCTGAATCTCACGCTCTGCTTCAGTTCCGAACTCCACGCCGGTAAAGTTCTCGGCATCCAGAATATACTCGGAATTGTAGTAGGCAGCTTTAACCTGTTCTTCCGCAGCATCACGGGATTCAGCTTCCACCGTGACCGTCTTTTCCAAGGTCTCGGTGATTTTTACATCGTATTCCTTCAAGTTGCGTTACCTCCATTTCTTTGAAAATAAGAAAAGCAACCATCCACGAACCTCTTACAGTTCATAAATAGTCGCTTCATGTTCCCACTGAGATACGCACATGGATTCCAATTCCTCAATCAGTTCCTCAGGCGTAAAGAACAGATCATCTCTGCTTTCAACCTGTTTCTTGAATACTCGATAGTCAGAAGTGTAACCCGTATCGTCGGGGCCGACAAACATAGTTACGCAGCGAACGATTGCAAAACTCATGTCCTCTAAAAGCCACAGTTCTGTTTCATACATGATTTTAGCACAGTCCAAAACGGCCTGATCCACATCAGAGATAAGCAGACAAGCTCTCTGTCCGAAAAGTTCCAGACCTCGATAGTCAAAGGACTTATCATAGCCACCATCAACAGAATACTGATATACAGTCTGCATAGCCCCTCTCAGAGCAATACATATCTCAGGCATACAAAGCCCACCGGCATATCCGATTTCTTCCTCGTCATAACCCTCGTAATCATCGGGTTCAAACAGTTCAAACAGCCAGTCGATTGCCTTACTCATTTCTTTTTCGCTAAACATCGGTTATCACCTTACCTTTCCATAGATTTTTCTCTTTTCTTCTGCCATTGCTCAAGCAGCTGAATGATTTTATCCTCCATCTGCTTGTTGGTGTAGGATTTGGGGAAATATTTTCTCAGGGCATCCGTTTTGAAAGTTACCTTGCCTTGTTCCTCCTTTTTGATTTCATTCATAATGTCGCACATAGCATCCAGAGTACACTCGCCCTCCTGTGCGAGTTTTTTTATTCTCTGCGCCTGCGAAAGAGAAGGCGTAGTCTGGGCATAGTCCATGGCAGAAAGAAAATCCTGCTGTTCTTCTCTCGCCAGATAGGAGAGTTCCACCGCAGGATTGAATTTCAGTTGTCCGTTATCCACCATATCCAACAGTTCGGGAATGAGTTCTGTCAGACGGATATAGCGTTGAACTGTTGCACGACTCTGACCTGCTTCATCAGCTACAATTTGGTCACTTCTCAACTTCGTCTCAAATTGAGACGAAGTTAAATCCGCCCTTGACCCTTGGTGCTTGATGGCGTCCATCTTCATCCTATACGCAAATGCTCTTTCACTTGGAAGGATACTTTCACGTTGCAAATTGGCATCGACCATTAAAATAATAGCGGCATCATCATCCATGTCACGGACAATGACCGGCATAGTCTCTTTACCTGCAAGCTCAGATGCACGATGTCGCCTGTGACCGGAAATGATTTCATAGCCACCGTAAGGGTCAGGACGAACAATAGCGGGAGTAAGAACACCGAAGTCTCGGACGCTCTCAGCCGTTTTCATCATTTCCTCATCGTCTACCACTCGGAACGGATGTCCCTCAAAGGGGTGTAACTCAGAAAGCGGAATTTCCTGTACTCGTTCCTGCTTGGCTTCAGCTCGTGACTGGTCTGTTGAGAAAATATCATCGTACCCCTTCAAGCTGATGTTTGCGCCTTTTTTCTGCATTGTGTAACACCTCCTTCGTCAGAACTTTATAGGCTTCGGCAACTTTGCCTTTGGGATCGTGCTTAAAGATACTGGTTCCCTCGGCGCTGATTTCCTCTGCACGGACAGAACGGGGAATGTCTGTCTTGTAGACCTTCAGCTTACCACCGTAGCTTTCACGGATAAGGTTGCTGATGTCTTTGGAATAATTTGTTCTGCTGTCCACCATCGTCAGAAGAATACCTTCGATTTTCAGCTTGGGATTGATCTGTCTTTTGACCTTGTTTACGGTTTCGAGCAACTGTTCCAAGCCCTTTGCGGGAAGATACGCCGCCTGAACGGGTATCAGCACATTGTCGGCAGCTGCCAACGCATTTACAGTCAGCATACCCAGAGAGGGCATACAGTCCAGAAGGATGAAATCATAATTCTGTTTGACCGTATCCAGGTACTGACGGAGAATGGTTTCTCGGCTCATGGCGTTTACCAGAGAAACCTCCAAGCCAGACAATTCGATATTGGCGGGCATATAGTCCACACCTTCGGGATGTCGCAGGATTCCTTCTCCTGGAGCAATCGGCTTCTCCGTGATGATCTTTCCCATCATATCCGAAAGGGTAGGTGACAACTCATCAGGATATGGGTTCCCAAGGCTGACGGTTAAGGATGCCTGGGGATCTGTGTCTACTAACAGAACCTTTTTACCCTCCATAGCCAATCCGACACCTAAGTTTTCACAGGTTGTTGTCTTACCCGTGCCGCCTTTTTGGTTTACTACTGCGATGACGGTCGCTTTTTTCGACAATTCTTGTCACCTCGCTTTCTTCTTTTGATTTGCTTCAATTCTTACCACCTCCCTCCAAGTTTTCCCGAAGCCATATCATGCCTTACTTGTGCATCATAGTGGGCATCTATGGTGTACGGGGCATTGTATATCGAAGCAAGTAGATACTGCTTGATATTGCGAACCTCTGTTGTGTTCTCTTTGAAACGATCCATTACAAACCTGATGTGTTCAGAATCCAGTTTCATAAAGGTACTTCGGACGATTTCTACCGGCTTATCATCGCTGGCTATTCGTATCTGTTTACGGTTGCTGCACATCACTTCAACGATAAGTCTGAGAATCAGTTCAAGAATTTCTTCATCATGCCGGAAGTCCTGCTTCAGATATTCCATCTCAAGCTGATCGTAAAAATACTCATAATATCGGGTGAACTCTCCGGTCCCATCGGCTTCCTGTCCGTGAAAAACGGAAGAAAGGAAAGGATCAGTATCACTAAATTCAGTATTTTTAATATCAGTATTATTACATTGTGATTTTGGCAGTTCTTGAGTTGTGATTTTCATTGTTCCAGAATTGTGATTTTCACAATTCAAGAGTTGTGAATCCACAGCAGAAATAAAGTTCTTCACATAGATCAGATTGGGTTTTCCCAACCCCTGACGTTTTCGCTCGATCAATCCTGCTTTCTTCTCAAGTTCGCTGAGTAGCTTTATAGCCTTTTGTTCAGCGCAGTTCAAAGCCGACTTTGCTTCGTCGATTGTGAAGATGATATATACACGACCGTTTTCATCTATCCATCCATTCCTGGCAGATAAACTCATGCGATCAAGCAATATACCGTACAACATCTTGGCATCGGCAGAGATGTTCCAAAATCTCTCGTTCGTGAATAACACCTTCGGAACTCGATAGAATGTGAACAGTTCAGATTGCTGACCGTAGAAGTAATCATACGTCACTCATTTTCACCACCTCTTTCTGCGGGAAATTTTCTTTTTCCAGAGAGGAGCTGCGGAATGTCGTGTCTCTTAATCCATACGGACAACGGACGAAATAACAGGAACGATACCTCCAGCGAGGTTGATGATACTCACAATCTCGACAGCCTTTGGGCTTTGGGCAACGGACACGCTCATACTCATACATATCAACGCACCCCCACTTCCTTCAAAATCTTCTTGGTACACCAACCGATGCAGGGATGATCTCGACCATAAGGACAACCATCACATTCGGACTTCGGCTTTGGGGGTACGGAGATTAAGTAGTAACAATTTTCTTCGCCCAGACAGCAGCCCGTTTTATTGTTTTTCCAGAAATGGCAGTAACGGCAGTCGTTTGGCTTGTCTGGGGAATAGACGATCTTACTCAAAAATCAAACCTCCAATCTTTCAGATTTACCCATGAATTTTGGGCATAAAAAAAGAGCGTCTATCCATCCCCGATACAGGGGCAAATAGACGCTCTATGTACATGGTAATATTCAATTTTATTTCTTATAACGGCTTAGCACTCGGAACATCCGCCTTTTGTATTAGCAAGGTTTTTAGCACGATTTTTCGCCTAATTAGCTGGAAGGGCATTTTCATTAGCAAAATCGGCCCTTTTTCTGCTAATGATTAGCAGAAATTTTTGTCTTATCACAGCAGTTCGATTTTTTAGGGCTTGTCAAAAATCAGAATTTGAAGTAAAATTTGAAAACATTATTTCGTCTCCGCAATCACACAGGAATTTGTTAAAAAAAGCCGAAAGTCCTTGAAAACAAAGGCTTTCGGCGTTGTTTGCTGGCGTCGCTAAGAGGATTTGAACCTCCGGCCTACCGCTTAGGAGGCGGTCGCTCTATCCAACTGAGCTATAGCGACGTATGGTCATCTATGATTATAGCCCGACGAAAGTCGAACTGCAATCCCATATTCAATTTTTCTCCGGTGGCCGTTGTAACGTAACCTTAGGAGGGCGGTGCTCTATCCAGCTGAGCTACGGAAACAGGACATGGCCTGCAACGTTAAACGACTTCAAATCGTTCACGTTAATGCATGTCTTATTATAGCGGAGTCCTTTTCGCTTTTCCAGTCCTATTTTAAACCTTCACTGCTTCCTGACCTAAAAATGAAGCAGAGTTTCCCCTGCTTCGCCTGTTCTTATTTTACAAACCTTTGACCTTTGCGGCAATCTCGCTGACACAATCCGACGTGAACGGATCCTTCAAGCCGCTGCTGGTCAGAGCATCGCGGTATTTGAAATTCGTCGTGAACTGGGTGATCTGGTTGTAGGTGGACAACGCCTGATTCCGATCATCCAGACTCTGCGCCCAGATCTCCAAGGCGGAAATCGCCGAGGTTGCATAGCTGATATAATAGAACGGTGTTTCAAAGTGGTGATGAATTTCAACCCATTCATAATACAGCTCGCTGCCGGTAAACTGATAGAAAATCTCAGAATGCAGCTCGTTGACTTCCTCCAGCGTCAGATCCGGATTCGCGAAGACGGCCTGCTGGAATTCATCTTCTGCGCATCCCTGCAGAATCGAGCTGATCATGTTGTAAATCGAATAGATCTTCTGGCCTTCCGCCTGATCGGCGCCGAAGAACTGGTCATAATACGGCTGCATCAACAGCTCCAGTGCCTGCGAGTGAATTTCCGCAGCATCCAGATTGTTGTTATCATTCCACTTCAATTCCGGCATCAGATAGAAGTTGTAGTAATGTCCAAATTCATGGATAACCGTGTCCGGCTGACGGTAGTCAGAAGAATTGATAAACATAAACGGCGCAGAATATTCGTTAAGAATCGTCGTATAGCCTGCGTGCATTTTATTCGGTTCCGCGCTGAAATCATACAATTTGTTATTCTGCATATAATCCAGAGCTTCGCTCATCTTGCCCGGGAATTCCTTCTGCAGCGCCGTTTTCAGGATCGGCAGCGCCGCTTCCAGATCGCCCTCGCCCGCCTGCATGCCCTCGATCGCATTGACCAGCTCGTCATAATGCTTGCTGATCATCTGACCGAATGCCGGCAACATTTCCGTTCTGATTTTCTCACTGAAATTGTGCGCGTCTTCCGGTGTATAATCGCGACCTAAGACATCGTAGGCATACTCCGTATAATTGTCGTAACCCAGCTTTTCAGCAATCTGAATACGCAGATCGCGCAGCTGCAGATAAATGCCGCCCAGCTCCGCATTCTTCTTTTCATAAATCTCATTGTACGCCTGAATTCCCTCGTCGGTGGTCAAATCCAGATCATTCACTGTGACTGTCTGTCCGTTCAGTTCGGTCGTGTATTCGGAGGCCAGCAGCTTCGTGTACTGCGTAACCAGATCATTTTCCTGTTCGCTCAGTTCTTCAATTTCCGGCGAATTCAGCTTGGAATTGATCTCATATCGCTCGATAAATTCTTCGCCCCAGGCTGCTTTTGCGGCTTCCTGATAGCTGGATTCCAGAATCGTGCCGGTCAGCTCGTTCATTTTGTTGTCTAAGCGCGTGTAATAGTTATCCAGCGTTGTCATTTCTTCTTCATAGAAGGCATCGGTCGTATCAAGGTTGTAGTGAATCGTAGCCAGGGAATCCATCGTATCCAGATGCCGGATATCCTCCAGAATCTCATCATACAAGACCAGCAGTTCACTTTCCTTGTCCGCTTCCGCCGCCATCGCCTGACAGTCGGCAATCTTCTGATCCAGACTGTCCAGATCCGGCCGGACATACTCCATGTCGCCAAACGGATGCGGCTGATGCTCGACGGATACCGCTTCGGCCAACGGTGTCGGTGACGCAGACGGCGCCGACGGTGCTCCGCAGCCGCTGAGCAATAAGCTGAAAACAGCCAGCAGCGCAAGCATCAGACGGCTTAGTGAAAATCTCTTATTTTTCATTTGTTTCCCTTTCTAACTTCCCGCCTTCAACGGCAGGGAACATCCATATTTTTATTATAATATGAAAAAGGGAATTCTGCACATGAATTCCCTTTTAGTTTGTTCGGTTTACTATGAAATTAAATGTGATACATCCGGTCGAAATACTGCGCCAGCAGCTTGTCGTTGTATTCCGCCCCGCCGTCGATATTCTGCGATTTGAAAACCGGCGGAACAATGCCTTCTTCCAAAAGCATCTGCGCCGTGCGGTAAACGCAGGCCTGCACAAGGATCGCCGTGGTGATCGCGGACATCCCGCAGATCCGGGTATCCAGACCTTCGACGTCAATCGAAGCATCGCCATCCATGACGCAGTTGTCGATGACAACGTCTGCCAGCTGCCACAGGTTCTTGCCGCAGGAATGCTTCGGCGTCAGATTTTTCGAGGCTTCCAGCGAAGTGATCGCAACGACCTTCGCGCCCTTTTCATGCGCGGCCAGCGCGATTTCCACCGGCAGCGGATTGCGGCCGGAGTTGGAGATCAGAACGACAACGTCATTCGGACGAACGTCCACCTTCTTCATAAAGGCCGTGCCGACACCTTCGATTCCTTCATATGCGCCGCTGGCTGGTTCTTTAATCTGCTTGGTCGGGATGAATCCGCCGGCGCGGAAGCACAGCTCGCTGGCCCCCGCTTGAGAATGTCCGGAACCGAATGCCTGCAGCATGCCGCCGTTTTTCAGCGCATCCGCAAACAGCCGGGCTGTTTTTTCCACATTTTCTTCCTGTGTGGCTTTCAGTTTCTGAATAAGACCCTCGACGACATCGTAAACCTTGTTCTCCATTTTTCTTCCTCCTTGGGTATTTTATCCAAACATTTCGCCTTTTAGTTTGGATTATTTACCCATAGATTACTGCATTCCGCGGAATCTGTCAAGCGTTCCCAGTTGTTTTTTGATTAACTTATTTGTAGTTATTGTTTTAATTCTGTATAATTAAGTCAATAAGACAAGAGGGGGAACCGCCCATGTTCAAAGCAAAATTAAAAGCTGTGTATCAGGATTTAACGCAATCCGAAAAACTCGTCGCCGATTACATTCTTGAACATATTGATGAAATCCGGACGATTACTTCACATCAGCTGGCCGTCAATACGCACATCGGTCAGTCCACGATCATCCGTTTCTCCCAGAAGCTTGGCTACAACAGCTTCCGGGAGCTTCTGGCAGATCTGTCAGCGATCCCGCGGCAGGATCTGGTCCGCGAGGAAATTCAGGTCAACGAATCAATGACCGATACTAACCGCAAAATTATCGCGCAGTATCACGATATCGTTGAAGTGACGTTTGAGAACAACAAAGAAGAAACGATCCAGCAAGCCTGCGAAATGCTGACGAGTGCGAAAAAAATTATTCTGTTCGGTATCGGCAGTTCTAATTTATTCTGCGAATATCTCGCCAACCAGCTGGTCAAGATGGGATTATTATGCGTGACGAGTCAGACGCCGCACACAATCTACTCACTGATCGATCAGTCGAAGAAGGATACCGTATTGTTTCTGATCTCGGAATCCGGCGAAACGCGCGAGGTCATCAAGGCCGCTTCGATCGCCAAGGAACATGACATGCCGATCATCGCGATGACGCGGATGGCGAAGAATACGCTGCACAGCTACGCGGATCTGATCTTAAAGACGGTTTCTTTTGAAACGGAAACCCGGCTGAACGTCACGACGATGCGCTGTTCCCAGCTGTATCTGATCGACGCGCTGTATCTGAATATCATGAAGAGCAATTTTAGTAAATTCAGCAAGATGATCGAGCGGGCCGAGCTGCTTTCCGACCGCAAACTCTGAATTGAGGCCGAAGTCAGACTTCGGCTTTTTTACTGCTCCGTCGCACCAGCTTGATTCCATTGCTTCGCAAACTTCACACCGCTGGTTAATGAATTTTGATCTTCTGAGAAAACCGGCAAATTCCCGCCGGAAGTGGGAGGAAATCTGTCTTTACCGGCTGTAAAACGCTGGCAAATCTCCCTCAGTCCTGCTCTCTTCGCTGCTGAAGCTTAAAAAAGCACAGGCGATTCACCCTGTGCTTTCAAATCTCTGTTTTCATTTTTTCCAATTCCCGATTTCTTTTCCATTCTTGAATTCACGGAATGACAGAAGCCGTTAAAAGCGCGTTTTGATCGACCAGTTATCCAGCTCCTCCAGCTGCACTGTCCCATTGCCCGCTTTCTTCCCGTTGATCCAACGGACCAGCAGTTCCGCCCGCTGTCCATCGCTGACGCGAATCAGAATCGCTCCCTGCTTTGTCGAAACACTTACGGTATGTATTCCTTTGTAGCCAGGCCGCGTCTTTTCCCATGGATTATCGTTGTGATAGGCTTGAAGCACCTCGTCATAGCGGCAATACGTCAGCTTGTCCAGACTGGCCGACAGAATTTCCTGTTCGCTGAAAAACGTCGTGTCGATGCAGCGATAGGGTTCATGAAGCGGATGGGCTCGCAGGAACTCCCGGATCTTACGGCGCTGCCCGGCCCAGAAAGCCATCGCGATCAGCCAGCCCAGAATTGAAATCCCCGCTAGAATCAACCAATCATTATTTTGTGAAACCAGCGTGACTACAAAGAAGAAAAAGATCAGAAATGCTGACATGCCGATATAAAAGCGGCAGCGGTCAAGATTTGCGGAATCAAACACCTGAAAGACGTTCATACTTATCCGCCTCCTTCCTGATCTTATTGTACTTCTTTTTCTTATTTAAAGAAAGGAAATTCTACTTTGCTTCGTCAGTTTTGCATTCTTTCGCCGTTTTATCCTTCCGGAAGCCTTTCAGCACCGGCTGGCGCAGCGAGCCGGCCGACGTTTTATCCATATATTTGACGGTACAGACCAGCTTCGGTTTCAGCCAGACGGCGTGTTCATGATTTTTCGGCGTTTCCGGAAACGGACAGTCCGGCGTGACCGGTAGCTTCTTTTTCAGCAGTGCTTCACTGACCCCCAGCGTGACATGCCCTTTATATACGAGCGTTTTTCCCAGATATTGCCCCAGCACCAGACTCAGCACATTACGCTCTTTCTGAATGTAGCCGCAGACTGCGAAATCCTCATCCTTCAGATTTTTAATCTTAATCCAGGAGCTTGTCCGTTTGCCGCATTGATACAAACTGGTTTTTTCTTTGGCGACGATCCCTTCCAGATTCTGCCGCTGCGTCCAGGCGTACAGCTTTTCCCCTTCATACAGATAGACCCGCGAACAGACGGCGGTTTCACTTTCCTTAAAACTTTTCAGTTTCTCCCTGCGTTTGACTAACGGCAGTCCGGTCAGGTCTTTTCCGTTATATTCGAGAATATCAAACACGATAAACGTCGCCAGATCGCTTTCCTGCGCCAATCGAATGCGGAAGGCGCTGCGCAGCATTTCCCTGCGCTGCAGCGCGTAGAAGTCCGGCTTGCCGTCATGGAAGACGACGATCTCCCCATCCAAGACCGCGGTTTTTGGCAGACAGCGATGCAGATTCAGCAGTTCGGGGAATTGATCGTTGAGCAGTTTATCGCGCTTGTTGATCAATTCCGTATGATCCGAGCAATACGCCAGACAGCGGGTGCCGTCCCACTTGATTTCGTAGAGATAGTCCTCGCTGTCAAACGCTTCCTCGCTGCGGCCGATCAACATCGGAGCATAGCCATGCTGATCAAACAGATCGCTCATGATAAGCTTTTCCCGGTCCGTTTCCGCGCCGTCCTGGCCTTGGCCGCACCGGCGGTGGTCTGCTTCAGGCTCTGGCTCAGAGCTTCCATCAGATCCACAGCCTGAACACTCTGTTTTTCCTTCACCTTCACAATTTCCTGACCATGGATTTTCCGTTCGATCAAATTGCGCAGTCGTTCCTGATACTCGTCGTGATAATCCCCAATGTCAAACGGGCCGCTGAGCTGATCGATCAGCTGCTTCGCCATCGTAACTTCAGCCTTGGTCAGCTTGCTTGCGGTTTTGGCCGGGGCCGTGACGATTTCATCCTCAAAATACAGCGAGGTCACCCGCATCCCGTCCTCGACTGCCCGGATCAGCAGCAGCGCTTCCTTGGTTCCCAATACCGTGCGGGCCACCGCCGCTTTTTTACTTGCCAGCATCGCTTCCCGCAACAGATCAAACGCCTTCTGCCCTTGCTTATCCGGCTGGGCATAATAATTTTTCTCAAAGTAAATCGGATCCACTTCCGCCTCTTTGACAAATTTTAAAATCTGGATCGTTTTATCCTTCTCCGTCTGGATTTTTTCCAAATCCTCGCCGCTGATGATGACATATTTATCTTTTTCATATTCATAGCCTTTGACAATTTCATCCTGTTTGATTTCCTTATTGCAGGAGGGACAAAACTTTTTATAGCGAATTCGTTCGCCGGTTTTCTTACACAGCTGATTAAAGCTCAGATCATGCTCCCGCACCGCTACCTGCAGCTGGATCGGAATATGTACCAGACCAAACGATATCGCTCCCTTATGCGCGCTCGGCATCGCGATCACCCCATTTCAGGGTTAGTATGGATGGTTTGCGGTTCAATCATTACACGGATCGTTGACAGATTTTCCGGGTTCTGATCATTGCCACTGATGACCGGCAGTCTGACTATCGGTTCAGCGTTTTCATTCTTTCTCCCGCTAATTCCGGTCTATATCAAAACGGCGGTCCAATTCTTCATGACCGCCGCTTCTCTGTTTATTCCTCATTTTAAAATCAATGATACTCATTTATCCTTTATTTTGTCATTATGCTTATGCAGAAGCTTTGCCGGAATGTCGTTAACGCATGTCCCTAGTCTTCCATAATCCGATAGAAACCTTCGATTGCAACAGAGCTGCCCGTTTTCTCCATCACCAGACAATAACGATGTTTCCCGGCAGCGAGCTGCGTACAGCCGGGATCGTCGACATCTATCTCGATCAACGCCGCCGATCCATTTCCCGCTGCCGAAGTCTCCACAACTTCCGCCGACTTGATTTTCACGCCTTCCCACAAATCAAAGCCCGTCTCGCTGCATGGCGTGGTCCCGGGGAAAAGCGACAGGAGATCAAAGTAATCTGTTTCAGTCAGTGCCTTCACGAATTGTGCGGCAAGCTCTGATTTATCCCCCAACATGACAGAAGCCCGGTTTTTGCATGCCGGCTTTTCCCGCAGCGTGTCGATCTTTAAGCCGTCAGACTCCGCCAGCGTGATCCAAAATTGTGAATTTAACAGCTGATCGCAATCCAGCCAGGTTAAATCCAGTTTGACAATACCGTCAGCTTGATAATGAATCGCATATTCCTGAATTTTCGGCATTGCCGGTATCCATTCAACCTGATCTTCTTCTCGGACTAATAAGGAATTAATCCGATCGGCGTCGCGGTCATTGAGCGATTTGACCAGCTGATCAATCAGAGCCGTCAGCGCCGGTTCGTCAGGATAGGGAATTTCTTCCGCCGCCGGCAACGTGCATCCCGCCGCGGGATCAGAAAAGGAAATCCGCTCCAACTGATTCTCGTCGTCAAGATTCACTTCTAAATCGTCAAAAACAAACGTCGAAATAACTTCCGCCGCCGGTTTTTCTGACGGCCTGGATTCGCTTACTTCCGGCGTCCGATCCCACGCCGGGGTCTGCGTCGGTTTGATTTCCCCATTTTCGTTGCGCCTTGCCCAATCGGAAGCGCCGGCGACGATGACGATCATGCCTAACAACCCCAACCCATACGCGATCATTTTCTTATTCATATTCTTCTCCTCTTCTGATTCTTGCCTTCGCTTCCCTTATTTTCTGTTTTCGGTTCTTCCCGCTTTCCCGCCTTCAAAATCTCTCCAGAATGAAATTTATTCTCTATTCCGAGAACTTTGCTTGTTTTCCACCGTTAATTTCCTTATACTTTAATTATAGTTGAAAAATCAGATCTTTCCAGCTTGAAGAAGCAAATTGAATAGCTGAGAGGAGGTTGTTCTATGAAAGGTGGTAAAGCTTATTTTCATTATTTGTTATTTGTGGACCGGCGTCAGCCGGTAATCACTCTGGGTGACAAAGATTATACAGGAACCGATGCACTGCTTGATGAGCGGATTAAGACGCGCAGGCAGCTGTATGCCTTCCGTCTGTTTTATCTGGCTGTCGTCGTAAGCCTGATGGTTCTTGTTTTCCACATTCCAGCCTTCGCTGCCTTTATCTCGTTAATCCC
Source organism: Holdemania sp. 1001302B_160321_E10 (assembly GCF_015552275.1). Lineage (NCBI taxonomy): Bacteria > Bacillati > Bacillota > Erysipelotrichia > Erysipelotrichales > Erysipelotrichaceae > Holdemania > Holdemania sp. 1001302B_160321_E10. Next base: position 133,058 of record NZ_JADNEM010000004.1, read on the forward strand.
GGCCGAGCTGATTTTCCTGTATGTTAAAATGCCGGCTTCTTTTCCTGATCAGCTGATTCCCGCGGATATCCCGGATCCATCGCAGACATCCACGCCTAAATTAAATTAATCCAGCGGATAATTCGTATCCAATCAGAAGGGGAGAAATAAGCTGCAGCGGCGGTTTCAGGAAAGAGAAAAGGGGCTGATTCCTCTGGGGAAAAAGCCCCTTTTTTATTTGCGGCGACTTGTTTTCCATGTCCTTTCTTTGAAAGTCCCCCCACCGCAAGCAACGCGATCGGCATTTCTTTTCTTACAAGAAAAGCATTTCTTTAAGAATGCGATTCTTTTTGCGATCTGCGTTTTGACAATTTGCGTCTGGAGCGCGGAATCATAGCCGTGGATGGTTCCCTTTGTTTCATTTAATTCGACGTTCGCTCCGGCTTCACGAAGCTTTTTGGCATACAAGACGCCTTCGTCATGCAGACAATCAAATTCCGCGGTTTCCATGTAAGTCGGGGGAATCTTGTCCGGCAGAGTGTTGTGCATCGGCGAGGCCTTTTTGATCAGAGCGCTGTCCGCCTTCCTTAAATAGAGCTTCCACATTTTCTGATTGCTGCGGGAATTCCATAACGGCGTATCCGTATATCTGGCCATGGACGGCGTGGACATCGCCGCATCCACTGCCGGATAGATGAGCATCTGTGCACAGGGAAAGGGCAAGGCTTCCGCCGCCGTCGAGTTGCAGAGCGTTGCGGCCAGGGTCGCGCCGGCGCTGTCTCCCGCAATGCCGATGCGGGTTGGATCGATCCGCAGAGTTTGAGCATGTTCAATCCCCCACCGGAGCGTGGCCAGACAAGCTTCATAAGCTGCCGGGTAAGGATATTCCGGCAACAGAGGATAATCAGGAAAGATCACCCGGCAGCGAACCTCCGCCGCATAAAGGCAGGCCAGCTTTTTATGATAAGCCGATGCCTTATAACTGAACGCGCCGCCGTGGATCATCAACAGACATGGGAGCTGCTCTGTCGCCGCAGCCGGCTCATAAATATCCACCGGTAAATTCCGGCCGTTTTCCTTCAGCAAAATCCGGCGGCAAGCAACGCCTTCCAAAAGCTTCGTGCCTTTCAGCGCGAGCGTTTGATATGGCTTCGCCAGCTTGATCATAAGCCGGTTATACGGAATCTTCTTCGCGATGCTTTTCAGTTGGGGATCGATCCCACCGATATCCTTCATTCACAATTCTCCTCAATTCATTCGTCGATTCCGCTTTCCGGAAGGAAATGAATTTTCTATTCTCAGTATATCCTACCCGCCTTGCGTACAGCCTTCCTTCTTTCTCCGATGTCCGACAGTTTGGCAAAGCGGATTTTAGCAGCGGTGTTTCTCCATGAAAACAGGGCCGCAATCAGCGGCCCAGCGTGTTTTCGATATTTTCAGCGATCGCTTCTTTTTTATCGTTGATCGCCTTCTTTGTGCGGTTGCGGGTCTGATCCACCCAGGCGCGGAATTCATTGGAAAATTCCCGGTTGACCTGATGCGGGAATGCCTTGTTCAGACGTGAACGAATTTTAAAAGTCCGCTTGGGAATCAGATCGATTCGGCTGACCATCTTGTCAATGATCGCCGAGAGCTGTTCATCCGCATCCGTCGAATCCATCACGGCCTGAATCCGCTCGTAAAACGGCACGTCTTCACCGACCTGATCAACGTTCTTCATCGCTTCACGCAGCTCCTGCATACACTTTTCCAGTTCGACAAATTCCTTGTTCCGCCTTAGCAGCGCATGCACCGTCTTGAACACATCGGTGGAGAAATAGATCAACAACGCGGCATTGACCGCCCACAACAGCGGCAGCGGAATCCGCTGGACGGCGTTATAGATCGGCGGGTGAATGACGTACACCACAAACAGGCACATCAAGCCAAACAGCGTCGAATTCAACAGGCAGATCCGGCCGTTGAGATTAAAACGGTACCGGGAATAATCCCACCAGCGGGTATGAAACATTTTCTCCATCACAAAACTGGTCAGATATTCCAGCGTGCTGGTTATCACGACGCCCCAGAGGAATACCATCCCGTACGAATCCGCAACCGGCTCCAGCAGCGTTAAAACAAAAACGCCGCCAAAGCCGTAAATCGGGCAGTAAGGTCCCGCTAAAAAACCGCGGTTAATCCATTTGCGCTGACCGATGGAACAATAGAGACACTCGCAAACCCACCCTAAAAAACTGTAAATAAAAAATAAGATCACTGCCTGAGCCGGAGTTTCGATCATAATATCCCCTCCTGTTTCGTGATTATTCTACGCCGTTCACCGGGTTTTCAATCGTTTTTAACTGATTTTATCCCAAAAGCAGGCTTTCGCCTGTACCTCATTATACACGCTGCGGCTTTTCGCCACAACTGAAGGATTTTTTACAATCTTGACAATGTGTCCAAAATCCGTTTAAATAAAGAACAGGGAATGATGTCTCCCCAGGCAATGTGCCTAAACCGCTGTATCAGCTGATGACTTCTGTGTGTTTTTCGCATAGGTCATCAGCTTTTTTTGTGGATTATCGGTAGAAAGCAGGAGAAATCATAGGAGGAGAAAAAAATGTTGACCAGTCTCGCATGCTTATTTTTAGTAGGAATTCTGTTCAGTCAGATATTGGAACGGCTGCGGCTGCCGGGGTTACTCGGAATGATTTTAACCGGGATTTTATTAGGGCCGTATGGCTTAAACTGGTACTCTGACAGCTTGATGGGGATTGCGGCGGAGCTGCGGCAGCTGGCGCTGGTGTTAATTCTGCTGCGGGCCGGACTGGCGCTGGATCTGAACGATTTAAAACGGGTCGGCCGGCCGGCGGTTCTGCTTTGCTTTGTACCAGCCGCTCTGGAAATTCTTGCTTATGTTGTATTGGGGCCGAAGCTTTTGGGATTATCCGTAGTGGAAAGCGCGGTCATGGGCGCGGTGATCGCAGCGGTTTCCCCGGCGGTCATCGTACCGCGGATGTTGAAGCTGATGGAGGAAAAACGCGGAACTGAACAATCCATTCCGCAGATGATCATGGCCGGCGCCTCGGCCGACGACGTGTTTGTCATCGTGTTGTTTTCCAGCTTCCTCGCCTTAGCTCAAGGCGGTCCGCTTTCCGCCGCGGCGCTGTTTCAAATTCCAGTTTCAATTACGGTTGGGATTTTGACCGGCGCCCTGACAGGGCTAATGTTGTGCTGGTTTTTCCGGAAGATTCATCTGCGCGATTCCCTGAAGGTTTTAATTCTGATGAGCGTGGCGTTTCTGTTGCTGGAAACGGAAACCCGGCTGAAAACGATGCTGCCGTTTTCCGGTCTGTTAGCGGTAATGGCAATGGGAATTGCGATTTACAGCCGTTATACCATTTTAGCCGAACGTCTGTCGCAGAAATTTTCCCGCTTATGGGTCGGAGCGGAAATGATGTTATTCGTTCTGGTCGGCGCGGTCGTGAATCCGGCGTATCTGTTCAAGGCCGGGGGATCGCTGATTCTTTTGATTTTCACGGCGTTGTTCTTCAGAATGACGGCGGTAGCGTTATGTCTGATCAAAACACCGCTGAATCGGAAGGAACGGCTTTTCTGCATGATCGCATATTGCCCGAAAGCGACGGTTCAAGCTGCGATCGGTGCGGTTCCGCTGAGTCTGGGACTGGCCTGCGGCGAACTGGTCTTAAGCGCGGCGGTGATGGCAATCCTGATCACCGCGCCGCTCGGCGCGCTGGGGATTGATCTGACTTACCGGCGGTGGCTGAAAGAAGCAAAGACTTCCGACGTTGGATTGAAAGACTGATCGAAAGTGAGGACGAACTGAGAATGTTCGTCTTTTTCATGCTCTCTATTTTATGATTTGCCGCCAGCTGTATTTGATGAAATTGAAGTCGCCGCAATGATTCTTTCAGCGGACCTTTGATTTAAAAGGCAGGCAAACGATCATTTTCGGATAGGAAGAACTTTCTTTGATCTTTTGCTTATCTTATCACTCAGTAAAATATCACTTTCGCGGAATACAATATGTTTGTTTTTTTCCTTTCCCGCGTCGCTGAAAGGAGTGATGAAATTCATCATTTTTCAACGTTTTCACGGAAAGTTCAAAGATCGTTCTTTCGAACATTCTTCACGATGATTTCATAGAAACGCTTCATTACGACGTTTTTTCCAACTTGAGTTTCAGCCTGTCTTTTTTACGGTGGCAGCGGTTTCATTCAACGCTTGCATGCGCTGGAAGATTATGCCACAATTATCGTATAGGGAGGATGAAACATCATGAATGAACAGGAAATCCGCGAACAGATCTGCGACGTTTGTCACAAAATGTGGCAGCAGGGCTGGGTTGCGGCCAACGACGGCAACGTGTCCGTCAAGATCGGCGAGGACCTTTATTTAGCGACGCCGACCGGCATCTCAAAAAGCTTTATCACGCCGGAAAAGCTGATCAAAATCAATGGCCAAGGCGAGGTGCTGGAAGCGCTGGAGGGTTATCGGCCAAGCAGCGAAATTAAGATGCACCTGCGCTGCTACAAAGAGCGCGAGGATGTCGGCGCGGTCGTTCACGCGCATCCGGCCACCGCGACCGGGTTTGCCTGCGCGCACGTACCGATGGACGATTACGCGATGATCGAATCGGTCATTGCGATCGGCTCGGTTCCGATCGCGCCGTACGGCACCCCGTCGACCGACGAAGTTCCGGAAGGCATCGCGCCGTTTTTGAAGGAGCACGACGTCATCTTATTGGAAAACCACGGGGCACTGACCGTCGGCTGTGATCTGATCACCGCGTATTACCGCATGGAAACGCTGGAACTGACGGCCAAGATCATGCTGAACGCGAGGCTGTTAGGCGGAGTGAAGGACATTTCGCGGGAAAACATTGATCGGCTGATCACCATGCGCGACACGACGTATCACGTCACCGGCAAGCATCCGGGCTATAAGAAATATTCCGGGAAATAGCGATGGAACCGTGCGTACTTGCGATTGACTTAGGCGCCAGCAGTGGCCGCGTGATCGCCGCGCAGACCGATGGAAAGACGCTTCGCTGTCATGAGATCCACCGTTTTGCCAACGAGCCGGTGGCCTGCTGTGGTTCGTTGTATTGGGACGTCTTAAACTTATTCAATCAAATCAAAAAAGGCATTGCGCTTGCCGCGCAGCGCTACACGGTGAAATCGCTGGCAATCGACACCTGGGGCGTGGATTTCGGCTTGCTGGACGAAAGCGGCAGGCTGATCGAAAATCCGATCTGCTATCGGGACGAGCGGACCCGCGGGATTCTGAAGACGCTGAGTGAAACTATTTCGATGCAGGAGCTGTTTGCCCAGACTGGCAACACGCCGGATGAAATCAACACGCTGATGCAGCTGGCAGCCTTGAAAAACCAGCGGCCGGAAGTGCTGGAGCGGGCGCATCAGCTGTTGTTCATGCCAGATCTGATCGGCTATTTTCTGACGGGAAAGCAGGCGTGCGAGTTCACGATTGCCTCGACCTCGCAATGTCTCAATCCGGAGCGTACCGGTATTCATACAGAACTGCTTGAGCGGTTAGGACTGCAGCCGGATTTATTTGCGCCGCTGCGCTATCCGGGCGAGATATTGGGAACGTTAAAACCGGAAATTGCCGCGGAGTGCGGCTGCGGGGAGATCGACGTGCTGCTGTGCGGAGCGCATGACACGGCCAGTGCGATCTACGCGCTGCCGACGGAGGAAAACCATCCGATATTCTTAAGCTGCGGGACCTGGGCGATCACGGGTCAGATTCTCGATCAGCCGGTGATTACCGAAGCCAGCGCCCAGCTGGGTGTTTCCAACGAAGGCAGTCCCGGCGGCAAAACCCGGCTGGTGCGCAACCTGACCGGGCTGTGGATCATCCAGCAATGCAAGGCCGAGCTGCAGCGTCAGGGAACGGCGCTGACCTACGATGAAATTGAAGCGATGATGGACAAAGCCCAGAGCTACGACGGCCTGATCGACACGCAGGCGCCGACCTTCCGCGAATTCGGCCAGACGATCAGGCGAATTCACGATTATCTGAAAGCGACCGGTCAGCCGCTGCCGCAGACGCATGGCGAGCTGTTCTGGTGCGTTTACCAGAGCCTGGCCGCACAGATGAAGCTGGCGTTCGACGAGCTGGAAGCCCTGACGGGGCAGCCTTCCGATACCTTATATATGGTGGGAGGCGGCTGTCAGTCCGCAACGCTGCGCCAGAAGATCGCCGACGCCACCGGAAAACGCGTGATTGCCGGACCCGTCGAGGCCACGGCGCTGGGCAACATCGCCGTGCAGCTGATCGCGGAAGGGCTGGTCGCGGATCATGCCCAGATCACCGATCTGATCCAGCACAGCGAGAAAATCATGACGGCCGTTCCACAAGCTTCCATGACTTCCCAGATCACCCGGCTGAAATAATTCAAAGCTCAGGCCGCGGTGAACGAAGTGGCCTGATCCGATCCTCTTCATGAAGATATAAAATAAAAAACAAAAAAGGAGAACAGAGATGGAATTAAGTAAATGCAAGATTGGAATCCGTCCGACCATCGACGGCCGCTGGGGCGGCATCCGCGAAGGTCTTGAAGAACAGACGATGGGCATGGCGAAAGCCGCCAAGGCGTTGATTGAAGCCAACCTGACCTATTCCGACGGTACGCCGGTGCAGGTCGTAATCGCTGATTCAACGATCGGCGGCGGCCGGGAAGCGGCGCTGTGCGCAGATAAGTTCGGCCGTGAAAATGTCTGCGGCACCTTATCGGTCACGCCGTGCTGGTGCTATGGTTCAGAAACGATGGATCTTGATCCGACGACCGTCAAGGCCGTCTGGGGCTTCAACGGCACCGAACGTCCGGGCGCGGTGTATCTGGCAGCCGTCATGGCAGCCCATGCCCAGAAGGGGCTGCCGGCCTTCTCCATTTATGGTCATGACGTTCAGGACGCCGACGACCGCTCAATTCCGGCCGACGTTCAGGAAAAGATCCTGCGCTTCGCCCGCTGCGCCATTGCGGTCGGCGAAATGCGCAACAAAGCTTATGTCAACATCGGCGCGATTGCGATGGGCATCATGGGCAGCTGCTGCGACCCGGATTTCTTCCAGAAGTATTTAGGCATCCGCGCCGAATGGGTGGACATGTCGGAAATCATCCGCCGCGTCAATCTGGAAATCTACGATCATGAAGAATACGAACGGGCTTACGCCTGGGTTAAGGCCAACTGTCCGGAAGGCTTCGACAAGAACGCCAAGCCGTACAGCGCCGAGGATAAGGAAAAGCAGTGGCAGTTCGTCACGAAGATGACGATGATCATCCGCGACATCATGCTGGGCAACGACAAGCTGAATGCGATCGGCCGGCATGAGGAAGCGATCGGCCGCAATGCGATCGCGGGTGGCTTCCAGGGTCAGCGGATGTGGACCGACTACATGCCTAACGGCGACTTCGCCGAGGCGATCACTAACTCCTCGTTCAACTGGAACGGCAAAAAAGAACCGCTGGTGCTGGCGACGGAAAACGATACGCTCAACGGCGTCGCGATGTTATTTGAAAAGCTGCTGAACCATCGTGCTTCCATCTTTGCGGACGTGCGCACCTATTGGAGTCCGGAAGCAGTCGAGCGCGTCGTCGGACGCAAACCGGAAGGCCGGGCGGCCAACGGCTTCATCCATCTGATCAACTCCGGTGCGGCGGCGCTGGACGCCACCGGCTGCGCCAAGGATGAAAACGGCCAGGGCGTCATGAAAACCTGGTGGGAAATGACCGACGCGGACATCGACGCCTGTCTGAAGGCGACCGACTGGTGTCCGGCGGATCTCGGCTACTTCCGCGGCGGCGGCTTCTCCTCCCATTTCCGCACCCACGCAGAAATGCCGGTTACGATGGTTCGGATGAATCTGGTTCAGGGCATCGGCCCGGTCATGCAGATCGCCGAAGGCTGGACGGTCGTTCTGGATGATGAAATGCACAAAATTCTCGATCAGCGCACCGATCCGACCTGGCCGACGACCTGGTTTGTTCCGCGTTTAGACGAAGCCAATTCAGCGTTTAAGGATGTCTATTCCGTCATGGCCAACTGGGGCGCCAACCATGGCACCTTCACTTATGGCCATATCGGCAAGGATCTGATCACGCTGGCAAGCATGCTGCGAATCCCGGTTTCGATGCACAACCTGAGCGACAACGATCTGTTCCGGCCGCACAGCTGGGCGGCCTTCGGCACGAAGGATCTGGAGAGCGCCGATTACCGTGCCTGCGCGGCTTATGGTCCGCTGTATAAATAAAATAATTTCACGCGGTCAGTAATGACATTCAAAGATTTCTTCTGAGGAAATATCAAATAAAAAGATGGAACCCCATCTTTTTATTTGCCTTGCGTTTATAAAGCATCGTGTATTTTATTGAAACATCCGCTTGTTGTACGCTGATTCTCAAACGCAGAAAGAAAACCTGACCTAAATTGTCTCCTTCCCCTGCCGCAGAAACAGAATTCCTGCGCTGGCCAGCCCCAGATCTGCCAGCTGGAACCCACTCGTGGGTTTCAGCGTCTTTAAAACAGAACACACGATCAGCGCGATGCCCATCGCGACGACCAGCGCCTTCAGCACCAGATCTACGATCTCGTTGATTCGCTTCACTAACGACGCGGGACGGGTTTCGCCCTGCATTAATTCCTCCACAGAGACCCCGAGAATTTCCGCCAGCCGCGGCAGCGATTGAATATCCGGGCAGGATAAATCCCGTTCCCATTTCGACACCGCTTTATCCGTCACCTGCATCTTTTCCGCCAACTCGGCCTGCGTCATTCCCTGCGCCTTGCGCAGCCGGGCGATGATCATGCCCATCGTTTTTCCAGATTGTTTCATAAGCTTCCTCCTCGCTTCTGATTTCCATCATAACCCCGGATGACCCATCCGGCAATCAACCGGAAGCAGGAACCGCTCGACCAGAAGTTTCCCGAATTATTCCTCAAACACACTGCCGCCGATGAACTCCGCCAAAATGGAATCATGCGGCACAAGTGCCGGATCGCCGCCATCGAAATACGCAAGCAGCCGGCGGATCCGGTTAGCCTCAATATACTCCGGCGCGTCCACAGGCACCTGATCCAATAACGGCGCCAGAATTGTTTTCAAAATCGGCAGCTCATAATCCATCGACGTGTTGAACAAGCACTCTGCCTGTTCCTGATACGGATAAATATACCGATCCTCTCCAGCCTTCACCTGTTCCCAACCGTCCAGCGTACTCTGTACGCTGCGCCCGCGGAACTGATAATCCCGCGTCATCCGTCGGATTAAACGATAATCCGTCGTTGTAATCCGATTATGCCGATCCAGATTCAGATGCGTCAGGGCGTTGATATACACGCGAAACTTCGCGCTTTCCGCAATGTTTTCCGAGCTGCGCGGATTGAGCGCATGCAGCCCCTCCAGAATCAGAATCTGAGCCGGCTTCAGCGTCAGCGGATCACGGACAAACCGTTTCTCGCCCAGCTTGAAATCATACGTCGGCAGCACGACCGGCAAACCGCCAATTAGCGCTTCCATCGACGCGTTAAACAGTTTCAGATCCAGACATTCGATATTCTCATAATCGTGCGTTCCATCCGGCAGCCGCGGACTGTCTTCGCGGTTAAGGAAAAAATCGTCCATCGAGATTGCGATCGGATCCCTTCCGCGCTGACGCAGCGCCAGAGCCAGGCGGCGGGAAAACGTCGTTTTCCCGGCGGAGCTGGGGCCGGCAATCAACACGATTTTCAACTCAGGGCAAGCTGTGATTTGATCCGCCAGACGGTCCAGATCCCGCGCCACCCGGCTTTCATTGTCTGCAATAATCTGCGGCAGACATCCCTCGCGGATTTTTTCATTCAGCTGAGAGATCATCGAAATTCCCGTTTCCCGGCCCCGCTGTTCAAACTGACGGTAAACTTCAAACAACTTCGGCTGATCAACAAATTCTTTTTCCGTGCTCAGCCAGAACCCCTGATGGACCTTCTGCAATGTAAATTGGGTGATCCACGAAGCATCCGGCAGCATCACGCCATAAAAATAATCGTCAACTCCCGCGCAGGTATAAACGCTGCATTTCGCCGCTGTCCGCTGTCTTAACAGACTGGCTTTATCGTGCATCCCAAGCGCTTCAAAGTGCGCCACAGCCTCCGCCTTGGAAACAACACGCCGGTAAATGGGCTCCCGTTTGTCGATCATTTCCTGCATTTTCGTCTTGATCTGTTCCAATTCCTGCGATGTGACCGGTTTTTCCCGAATCAGCGTGCCATATAAGCCGCCCGCCAGTGAATGCTCGATTAAAACATCCGTGCCGTTGAAGCACAGCCGCACCGCCGTGATCAATAAAAAGCTCAGCGTGCGTTCCGTCATCATCTGACCGATCAGACTATCCCGGCGAATCCATTCAAACGCCCCGCTTTTATTCAAACGATAGTTCAAATCATGAACCTTCCCGTTTAAGATTCCGCCTGCCAGCATAAGCGGATCATCCTGCTTCGCTGCCAGCTGGGCGATCGTCAACCCCGGCTGAACCTGAATTTCAGATTGATCCGGTAATCGAAGTGTCAACATCGCACATCCCTCATTTCTTTTCTATCATCATAGCATAATTCCGGCACGATTCGTACAAAGACGCCGGAATTGAACAAACCACTACTCCAGCTTATTCTTGCGGCCGGATAAGTTGCCAACGCAATTCAGTCTGGGATTCAAAGTCTTTCGCCTTATCCCTTCATCCTGTATTTAAAAGCTCTCAGATTCTCTGCCCTGCCCAGAGCTAACCCTCTCTGCGCAAAAAAAGACGCCCCTTCGGGACGCCATTTCTTCAATCTTATTTTGATTATTCGACGGTGATCAGAACGTAGCTTTCCGCTAACAGATCGCTGTCGCTCAGCAGACCGACTAAGACCTTGCCCGCCGCATTCGCAGTGACCTTGCCATTCTCATCAACCGTGGCGATGCTTTCGTCTAACGATACCCAGTTCATGTGGATATCATTGGCGCTCTTCGGCAGAACATCCGCACTCAGAGTTGCGGTTTCGCCGACTTTCAGCGCTGTTTTATCAGCTTGGACATAGACACATTCCGTCGGAACAACTTCCTTGAATGTGACGTTATCCAGCCACAGGCTGCCTTCGCCTTCACCCACGACATGCAGCGCAATCTTCACGCTGGCCGCATTGGCCGCGGTGATGACGTTGTAATCAAATTTCCGGAAATCTGCGCTCATGTTCAGGTTGTCCGTCAGCTTCGCCAGATGTGTGGAAATCGTGTTGCCTTCCGCATCCATCTGGTTGATTTCGTAACAGAAGTTGCCGGAATGCAGCGTATCGGTCTTGTGCATGAAGCTTAACTGGTAACGTTCGTTCGGCTGTACTTCAACAGTCTGTTCGATCGAAGCGTCGCCGGCATCCGCACCGGTCTTCGTGATCTTCGCCGCTTTATTCCCTGCTTCCACTTCTTCGTAAGCCAGCGCGTATTCCGCATTGCCTTCTTCCGTCGCATTGGTTAAGGTCCAGCCTTCTTCGCTTTCCATATCGCCGTTAACCAGCAGACTTGCATCGCTGCCGGCCGTCGGTGTGATCCAGTCGCCATAGAAGCTTAACGTTGCGATCTGGCTTCCGCCTTCAACCGCGTCCAGAACAAGCTTGACATATTTGACTTCGCCGTTCAAAGCGATTTCTGTCGTGTCTTTTGTACCATCGGCAACCGCAATGTAATCCGTGCCGTTGATCGAAGTTTCAACATGGAAGCTTTCCGGTGCTTTTTCGCCCCATTGGACGCCCAGTTTCTTCGCGGTATACGGACGATCCAGCGTCAGGACGACTTCCTGTTCGCCCTCGCCGGACTGCCAGACTGTCTTTTCATCGCAGTCAACCATGTTGTACGGATGGGAATCGTCGGCTGTGCTGGTCGCCGTGACATCCTGCCCCAGCGCGCGGTCATGTTCGATCATCGGCGCCGCTTCGTCCAGCAGCTCGATATCCGCAAACATCAGTTCATGGTCAGCCATATCAGAGTGATAAGTTTCGACGTGCGTAATGTTGATGTTTTTCGTTGTGATGATGTTGTCAACGGTCATGACCTTCATTGAATCGTCAGTGCCGTTGAACGAATCAAACCAGACGCCGTCCTTACCGTTGGAAATATTATAATTGTCTTTGAAGATGTCGTATTCATACAGGCTCTGGTCAGCGTTGAAGTCCGCGACCAGGATCTTGTATGGAATCGGATCCGCAGCCAATCGTTCAATGATTTCCGTAAACTGACGGCGGCGCAGATCGTTGTTTTCCCAGCTGGTGTGCGTGACATAGAACGCAATCTGCTTGCCTTCTTTTTCTACGACGACGCGTTCCAGCGTCTTGGTGGCTTTACTGCCCGTGCTCTCGATTGGAACTGAGCTGATTTCCTGGAATTCTAAAGAAGAAGTCGTACCGACGCCGAAATAGCCGTCAGCGAAGTCACGTCCCTTGGCGAAGTGGACGTAGGGATAATTGTCGTTGACAAAGTCCTGAGCCATGTCGTAGTCGTTGCGGGTGTTCAGGATATCAATTTCCTGGAAACCCATGATTTCAATGCCGCGTTCATGGATGATGTTGGACATTTCCTTGATGTCCGGATGAGCCTTGGAGTCGATGTTCCACGTCGCAACGCGCATTGTTGTGACATCGGAACCTGACGTTGGCGTCGCTTCCTGTTCCGGAGCGGCCGGGGTTTGCGAGCAACCGGTGACTGCCGTCAAACAGAGCAAACCAGCTGCCAGAAGTGCAGAGAGTTTCTTCAGTTTCATTTTTCTTTCTCCTTGTTTTACGCTTGATAGCGCTTCCACATGAAAAATGGTACCGCTGATTTTAAAATTTGTCCAATAATCATTTCTAATCCATAAGCTATAATTCATTATATATAAGCTTTATTTATACTTCCTTGATTTCTTTGGCCGCCGTATTTTTACGCTGAGGTTTGGGCCAGGCTGTAATGAAGGGAATTCCCCGGTAATCGCTCAGATTCACCGGCGTTAATCTGCGCAAAAAAAAGCCGGCCGATCAAAGTATGATTTCACTTTGTGCAGCCAGCTTCTTTAAAGCTCTTATTTTCATGGACAACGAAGTCAGTATTTCTTCCTCTGTCATCAAGCCGGTCTTTTCACAACTCGATGGAAAAGCTGTTTTTTTGCGGGATGTCAGAAACTCGGTTGTGATTAAAGTTATTCAAACAGGGAAGCCATCGGCTCCAGATTATATTCTGCCGGCTGTTCGTCGGTCATCACCTGGATCAGCTGCAAAGCCAGATCCAGCGCCCGCTCATCGGTCCTGAGAATTCTGCCGTTGAGTTCGTCGAACACCGCGTATGTCGCTTCCATCAGCGCTTCGTCTTCCATGTTGAGATCGGTGGCTAAATACTGCCCGGTACTCGGATTATAGGTTGTGTTCAGCCACACTTGAAGTTCTGGAAAATACGCATTGCATTCATACGTCGTATTGTTGCCCATCGTCGGACTGCGGTCCAGATTCACGTTGATCAAAAAGTTTCCATCCGCACCCGGAATCACATTGCGCACTGTTTCATTCAGCCGGTAGCCGCGGTCAATATACAGCTTGTTCGTTCCGACCTCCTGCGAAATATTCAGCGTCGGAAAATCGTTGGCCTGCGCTGTCAGCGAAATCCCTTTCTGTTGAGCATACGTCCGCTCAATGACAGCGCGCCGACCGGCATATTCGGAATAGGCATTCGATTCAGCGACAATCGCATCCATGAGCGCCAGCTTTTCCTCATTGATCTCAAACGTGAGATCCAGAACTTCAAAAACGTTGATCTTCACCGGCGAAGCCATCGCATATTGCAGATAAGGCACCAGATCGCCCAGCGTTTCACCGCCGGACATCACCGCGAAATGCAGCGCCGGCCGCTGATCCTCCGGCAGGTTGTCCGTCGACAGATAGCCTAACAGCTGACCCGGATGATAGATTTCTTCGCCTTCCGTGCGGTATATTCTATCATTCAAACCGCCGTAGAACGCACTGATCCCCAAGCTCGGATGATCGACCACGAGGTAGCGACGGCCCTGTTCATCCTCGCCGATCTCACGGATCGTGCCTTCAGCCATGGCCAGAACCGGAATCCGCGTGCGGTCTTCGGTCTGATCGTCGATCAGATCCCAGCCGATCACGCCGTAATCCTCGCTGAGCTCATGGGTTTCATTCCAGGCCACTAACGGCGCTACCTGCTGCGCACCCAGCGGCAGCACCCCGAAGCTTTCCGGACAGCTGAACCGTCCGTCTTCCAACACCGCACACGTGGAATTCTGGACGATCTCCTGCTGATCATAAAGCAGAATGCGATCGACAAACTCATCCCAGAACGATTCCGGCAATGCCAGCTGTTCCGCCGCGCTGTTAATCAAATACCGGCCCGAGTTCTTATCGTAAACAAGCTGGCCGGAACCCGGCTCGTTCATTTTCGTGAACTGCGCTATCAGCTGATCGGAATTCGATCCATAGCTCAGTGAAATCGGGCCCAACGGCTCGAACACCGTGCAGTAGCTGATGGACGTCAGATGATCGCCCAACGCCAGATTGACATTGTTCAGCGCTTCCGGAATGACAAAATCATCCACATACAAATGATAAAACAGATCGCCTAAGCCCGCGCACTGCTCCGCGCCCCAGACCGAAGTTTTCAGATCGGCGGCTTCAACTTCCCCGGTTTTAAAGTCATAAGCGACCGCCACCTTCCGCTCCAAATTCTGTTCGCCCAGCACGATCACCTGATCCTGATCCATCATCGGAATGATCGACCATTGATACTGGTTATACGGTTCGTTCAGATTGACCGTCATACTCACGCTTTCGATCTGCGCCGCTTCCGCTTCCTTCAGCAGCTCGTTAATCCGGCGCTGATCCTTGCCGAAAGCCGGATTGCTCAATAACGGCACCGCTAAGAGCAGGCACGCCGCGATCCCGGCCGCCAGCACCCAGAACGTTGGTTTCTTATAATTCAGAATATTCTTGATCCTGAGCTTCGTATTGCTTTCGCTGAACGACAGCGCGGTGATCGTCGGCCTGGAGGCAAACTGCAATAACGTCATACCGTAATTCACCCGGCCGCCGCTTCCCAACCGGCCCAATACCGCTTCGTCGCAAGCCATTTCCATATCCTTGCTCATGAGGATGTAAGCATACCACAAAATTGGATTGAACCAGTGGAACATCAGCGCCAGCGACCCGATCATTTTAAACACATAATCATGCCGCCGCAGATGCACACGTTCATGCGTCAGCACATATTTACGCTGGCGGGAATCCAGATCCATCGGCAGATAGATTTTCGGATGGACCAGACCATAGATAAACGGCGAAGTGATCGCTTCACATTCATAAATGTTCTGCCGGCTGCGCATCGCAAAGCGCAGCCGATGACGCAGCGCCAGACTGTTGGCGATCAGCAAACCGGCATAGCCGATCATCCCGATCACCCAGATCACGCTGGCCGCCTGCAAAAGCGGCGAAATCGTCGCTGTCGAAGAAGGTGCTGAAGCTTCGGCGCCGGACTGCGGCAAAGTTGGTTGGGACAGTGTCGGCTTGTGACTGTCGGAAATACCGGCGTCAGCATTAAGCTCTGTTTGAGGCAGATTGACCGCCGGATCGCCGGTTTTGATCACCGGCCGCGGCACGGCCGATACCGGTTGACTGGCGGAAGGCACGACAAACAGCACTCCGCCCCGCTCGGAAACGGCCGGATTCGCCACGCTCAGCACGCTGAGTTGGCTGGTAAACGAAAACGGCAGCACCAATCGGATGAAAACGAACGCCCACAGGGCGTAGGAGAAAATTTTCGGCGCTTTCTTTAACGGCAGCCGCACAACCATGACCGCGGCAGCGACGATACTGGCGGCCAGGCTCATGTTTAAGATCGTCTGAAAAAGAGTCGTCAGCGTATTCATTATTTCTTCTTCTGACGGTCCAGCAAATCTTTCAATTCGTCGATTTCTTTTTCAGACAGCTTCCGGTCCTGCAGAAAAGCGGTGACAAACTGCGGCAGCGAGCCTTTGAAAACCTGATCGACGACTTCGCCGCTTTCCTCACGTTCACATTCGTCACGTTTGTAAAGTGCTCGGACAATCGACTTTTCATTGGCGATTACGCCTTTTTCCTGCAGCCGTTTGATGAAGGTGTAGGTCGTCGATTTCTTCCAGCCGAATTTCTGATCGCACACCGCGACCAGCTCTCCCGATGAAACCGGCTCCCTTTCCCACAACAGATCCATAAAGCGAAATTCAGCGGATGTCAATCGCATATCCAAATCCTCCTTTTCTCTCTGTTTCTACCCAAAGTCTACAGTTGTAGGCTCGGGTTGTCAAGTCTTCTTTTCTACTTATTTTCACCTCCCTGCAGAAAGCCGGCAAAAACGGTAACATAAAGCGATTTCCCATGCGAATCGCAATGAAGCTGAAATCACTTTTCATCACACTCGCTTGAAATTGGAAAATCCACGATCAGAGAAATTGCTGAAAAAGCCGCTGTCCGCCCTATCCCTGTATTTGCTTCAAGGTTTGACGGGTTGTGCTTCTTCGTTTCTTTTTGGCAGGTTGCCCTTCTTTCGTTTCTTTTTTATAATAAAGAATAAAGGACAAAGATGAAAGAGTATGGAAATCACAGAACGCGAAGCAAAACTTCTTCGTTATTTAAAAACACATAAAAAACCGATCAGCTGCGAGAAACTGGCTGATCTTTGCGGTTTGTCTGCCGACACTGCCCGGCGTGAACTGGGCCGCTTAAGCGTTTGTCTGAATGCTCAGACGGGGTGTCAGATTGCGGGCCGGCGGGGACAGGGTTACCGGCTGATCGTTACCCAACCGCAGCAGGTGGAAGCTTTTTTCAATGAGCTGGCGAAACAATATCATTGGGATGAACGCAACGACTTCCGGATTTTGGCTGCGATCCTGTTATGCCGAATTCTGGCCTCTGCCCAACCGTTATCCTGGTCCGAGCTCTGTCAGGAATTTGCGATCCCTGAAAATCAGCTGCCCGCGATTGCGGCGGTGGCTCAGGAGCAGCTGGCCACCTTTGAACTGACGCTGCATCCGGAAGCCGTGGGCTTTGTCGTGGAGGGGAATGAACTGAAAAAGCGGTACTGTCTGATCTGGCAGTCGTTATTGCTGGCAAGCCAGCCGGAAGCGGGATTGGATCGCTTCCATCCGCTGCCCGATGATTTCCGGCAGGAGCGGAAGACTGTTCTGACCTTGTGGCCCATCATTCAGGAATGTCTGAAGTCCGTTCCGCAGCTGACATTATCCTATTCGGATTGTCAGGCTTTGATCGCAGGTCTGGTTCTCTGCCGCTGCCGGCGTGATCCGAAGCTGCGGCTGACCTTGACTGACGAACAATGGCAGACGCCTCGCGATAAGCAGTCGGCATTGTTTGTTGAGGTCTTATTTCAGCATCTGGATGGGAACGAATTCCTGGATTCCAGAGAAAACCGGCGTTTTTTGGAAGTGCTGACTTCCGCACTGCGGGGATTGAATATTTCCATTCCGGAAGCGGCGGCAGTTTCCACTTCGATCGCCTCGCCGGTTCTGGATCGGTTCGCACGGCGTTATCCATTTGATTTTACAGCGGATCCAGACTTCCGTCAGCGTGTATCCAGCTGGTTGACGCAGTTGGATATCCGCCGGGCGTTCGCCATGCCGCCTTTTCCGTTAACGAGCGATGATCTGCTCAGCGATCCCCTCAGTGAGAATCTGGCGCTGGAGCTGACCCGCTGTGTTGAGGATTGCATGCGCGTCCCCCTGTCTCATGATTTTAAGCAGCAGGCGGCGAAATGTTTGTTTCCTTATTTAAAGCCTTTAAGTACGGAATCCGTGTTCACCGTCTGGATCATTTCCCGGCAGGGAATTGGCGCGGCTGGGAAATGGTTGGAAACGATCCAACAGCTTTTCCCGATTTTAACCGGGACTTCCGCGCTGTTTACGTTCAAGCCGGTTGAATTTACCGCGCTGTTTCAGCTCCGGCGCGAGGCTTCTGATTTGATCTGGACGGATATTCCCGATCTGCCGGGAATTCCGCCGGAAAATGTATTTTACTTCAAACCGCCGCGTTCGCGCAAGAAGATCATCGACAGCGGCTTTGATCCGTATACGCCGCTGCGGGACTGGCTGGGCCGCAATTTTACCATCGTTTCCAATTCGATCCGCTTGCGGCAGAAAAAAGACCTGCCCCGGTTGTTCGATGCGATTCCCGTGATTTCAGCACGGCGGTCTCTTTCCGCTTCTGCGATCACCTGTGTTCCCATCGTCAATCAGATCATGTTCCTCGGCGGCGAAACGGCGCACCTGGAAAAGAGCGAGCTTTATTTCTGGGTCAATGACCGGCCGTTAGTCTGGGATGGACAGGAAGTCCGGTTTTTCCTCTATTACCGATGTGCCGCGCCCTTGTCAAAAAGCTGGCGGCCGCTGCAATGGGTTTGTGAGCGTTGGCTGAAATTGTCTCCATCGCGGATGATCAAGGTGCCGGCGATGGCGCCGGCAGCGTTGTATGACCTGTTGATCGACACTTGCCGGAAACGTTAAAAATAAAAGACTGGTTTCCCTTATATGGAGTTGCTTTGACTGGAAATAAGCTTCTCTGGGAATACAGTCTTTTATTATATCAATGGAATAAAAGCCAAAATTACGATTCTCAATGTGTTCAGTCTTCCTTCACTTTCTGTCAAATACAGACTGCTTTTGCACAAGGCGAAACAAAATTATTCGTAAACGAGGAGCCAGTTGGGAAAATAAGAATGCAGCATTTCGATTACAGATTCCCTGTCGTTTGCGTTATCAAGGCAGAGAACAATCCGTGGAAATTGAGGCCTGCCCGATGATTGTTCAGTTGAATCGGGCTGCCGGATCTTGATGAAAAATGAAATTTCGCCTAATTCTTCAATCGTGGGATCTCGATCTAACGCATCCAGCAACTCTAACAGCGAAGTGTCTCCTTGTAAATTCACATTCACAGAGGAAATGGCGGTTTCGATTTACTCATTATACTTATATTTTATTAATTTTCAGTATTGTACCTTCTATTTTACTCTCCTTCAATTTCTCTTGTTTCCAACCTTAATTATTCAAGGAAGTCTCCCTCACTTTGCGATCGTTTCATTATAGAGTATTCACATTGATCTCTTTCGATCGACCTCGGAACATTTTGATCTATTTCAAATCCTGCTTCCACGGATTCTCTTTAGGCTGCAAGAAGAATAAAAAAAGCCGCAACCAGGCTGCTGACTTGTATCAGAAACCTTGGTTATGGCTTTTTTATTAAATCTATGAAGTCTGTAACTTATTTCGCAATCGCTGCGGAAGCGGCGTTGCCTGCGTTATATCCGCTGGTTACTGCCCAGCCGAACAGCGTAGCGCCCATGTAGACGTCGCCTTCCAGTCCGCCGACAACTTCACCAGCTGCGTATAAGCCTTCAACCGGCTGTTTTTCCGTGTTCAGTACCTGCATCCCGTCGTTGATACGCAGTCCGCCCAATGTCGCATAGTAACGGATATACTGCTGCAATGCGTAATATGGACCTTCTTCGCTTAACGGCGCGGTCAGTTCGCGGCCGAATTCATCTTTTTCACCCTTGGCTGCCGTTTCGTTGAACTTCGTCGCCGCTTCGGTTAACGCGCCTTCCGGCAGGTTCATCTTCTTTGCCAGATCTTCTAACGAATCCGCTTTGACCATAAACGGATTGCCTTCACCGTCGTTGGCCAGCCACTTCTCAACATCTTCATCCGAATAGATCTTCGATCCCGTCATGCCCTTATTGAAAGCGTCAAAGGATGTCTGATCCATGATCAGATACTGGGCCGAGTTCTTCTTCATTTCCTGCATCAGATCCCAGGCGTTGCCCTTTTCGTTTGCGAAACGCACGCCATCCTGATTGACCAGGAACGCCCCGGAAGCAGAATAAGCCGCGCCGACACCCGGGTTGCAATACTGGCCTAAGCCGCTTGGCAGAATCATCGAGTTTGGCTGCGTATTGACGAATTCCATATTGAAGGTATCCGCGTTCACTGCTTCCGCCATCTTCAGGCCATCGCCCGTTGCACCCGCATGACCGGCGTAAACAAACTGCTTATATTCCTCCGGAACCATGGCGTCGTTAGCGCCGAAGCCGCCGGTTGCCAGAATCACCGCTTTGGCGTTGATCGTGTAGTTCTTCGCATCGTCGCTGGCTTTTACCCCTTTGACTACGCCGTTGTCTACGATCAGCTCGACAGCCGGCGTATTCGTCATCACCGTGCCGCCCGCTGTTTTAAAAGTATCCGCCAAACTGGAAACCACCCCAGCGCCGCGGCCGGTGCCGGAATAACTGCGGGTTGGCTTGCCGTCTCGCTCATACGGAACATTCGCACCGTCTTCGGAAACCAGCCAGTCGAACGCCGCGCCGGTCGTATTGACATAAATATCCAGCGTCGCTTCGTCATTGTTATTATGACCGTTTTTCAACATATCCGCTTTCAGCTGTTCCGGTGAATCTTCAAAACCATCTTCCTTCTGCCACTGGCTGCCGGTCGCCATGGTGCCGGCGCCTGCCATGGCGCTCGCGCCGCCGACAACGCCCGTCTTTTCCAACAGGATAACGTTGTTGCCGTTCTGCTGCGAAGACAAAGCCGCGGTCAGACCTGCTGCCCCGCCGCCCACGACGACGATATCCGCGTCCAACGTCACTTCTTCTTTTGTCGTCGAAGAAGATTCCGCGGATTTTGTCATTTTATCCATATCCGCGCCTGCCTGAGTTAACGCGTCTTCCATCGCCGCTTTAAAACCATTCGACGTGACCGTCGCGCCGGATACGCCGTCAATGCCGATGGACTGGCTGTCCAGAACCTTCGTGACTAACTCCGGTAACGCTGCCGCGCCGATTCCTTCTGTTTCTGAATGCTCGATCACCTGGATATCCGTGATCTTTTCCGCATCTACCGTGACTTCCAGCGTAATATCGCCATGGAAGCCGGCTGCCGAGGCTTTATAGGTTCCCGCTTTCATGCCGCCGGTGGCTTCCGGCGCTTTGGTTGAGCACCCCGTTGTCAGCAGCATCGCCGCCAGAACGAGGGCAACTAATTTCTTCATTTCTTCTTTCCTCCTTTTATAGACGATCGTCTACCTTTATCTATTTTATCGATTCCCACGTTGTTGTCAATCCTTTTTGTGAAAGTTTTATGATTTTCAGGGACACTCTGAAAGAAAAAAAGCATTGGAATTCAGCGCACTCCAATGCTTACCTGCCATTTCTAATCGCTCTTCTGATCTCGAAATAAACGTCGATCAACGGTAATCTTCACCCGGATTTTCAGGTTTCAAGCAGAGCTTCCAGAAACCGCGGCAGGAAGCTTTCTAAGGCATTGCGGATCCGACTCGCCGTTTCCATTTCCGAGCGGGCCCGGGCGTGAAAGCGGGCGGCGTTTAACTGGATATCCTTGAAGCCTTCGACTTCTTCCTTTAAGAGAAGCTGAACGTCCCATTCCCGGCTCCAGGCGAATTGATGCCCAAAGCGCTGCGTTTCTTTCAAGCTGCTTTTCAGCGCTTCTCCCAGCTCGCGCATTCTTGGCAGATCGTAGGGAATCTGAACGTTGGGGGCATACCCGACATAGCCGGTAAACGGAACTCGTTGCCCTTCCGCCTCGCGCGTATCATAGCTTTGTGAGATCACGGCGTCGTATTCCTTTGCCAGTGCTTCCAGCTTCAGCGCCTGAACAAGCAACTCCGCACCGTCCTGGGCCGTTCGATCTCCCAACTGTTTTGCATCCTGCAAAAGCTGCGCTGCAATCTTTAGACATTCCTGTGATGACAGGGAAAGCGGATGCCTTTCAATTTCACTTAATTCCCGACGCACAGCCTGCGCGTCGACTTTCAGTTTCTTCTTCCAGGAAAAAATATGCTGCCGCGGCAAAATCACCAGCGGACTGCCCTGCGCTTCCGCCAAAACCAACGTTTGTTCCAGCTCCGCTTTCCGCTGCCGCTGCTGCAGAAAGCGAAGCAGAAGCAGAGCTTGTTCATGATGTGTCAGTATCATCGCACTCTCCTTTTTACCTTATTGCACTCCAGTTGAAACCTTCCTCACTGACTCACGGCTTTCGGGCTAATTCCAAATCAATCGTATCGACCAGCTCAATTCTGCCTCCATAACGATCAATCTTATTTTGAATTGCAGCGTAGAAATCCGCTCTCACCGCTTTGTCTAAAATGATATGATCCGACTGCGTGGCGATCAGCGAAACATAATCCTGCGCCGAATAGGATCGCTTCCTGGTATACATTCTGATTTTCTGATCCACAAAGCCATACCGCAGACTGATCTCGGATCTTCTTTTCGCATCCGCTTCGGTAAACGGCGGCGTTGGCGCGGAATAGGCCATATATTGGGCGTAAACCTGTTGAATTTCTTCATACAACGCTGCATTGCTTTGTCGATAGTTTCCATGCTTGGCAAACCGTGCGAACACACCGCCCGGTTTTAACAGGGCATACACCTTCGAATAACCGATTTCTTCCGGGATCCAATGGAAAGCCGCCGCGGAGTATATCAGATCGAAGCGGTTCTCCGGACTTTCATAATCCTGAAAAGCGCTGGTTACAACGGTAAAATCGGGATAATCACTGAATTTCTTCCGCGTCAGCGCTGCCAGCTGATCACCCAGCTCGACTGCGGTCAGGCGACAGCCGGTCTTTAATATCGGCGTTGTGGCCTGGCCGGTTCCAATCCCGATTTCCAGCACTTCGCTGTTTGAAGTCAGCGGCTGATAAGCAAACAAATCCTCGTATAATTCCGAGACATATTCGGGACTCCATTTGTCATATTCCTCCGCAACGGTGTTGAAGGTCCATTCCAAGCCTTGAATGATCGCCATGCTTTCCTCCTTCGCCGGTACCCGGCCCTTCCATAAACTCATGTCCGATGATCCGCCGCCGTGAACGCTTGATCAGACAACAGAAAAACGCACTGTTTCCAGGCTTATTTCACGTTATTCGAAAATGATTTTCTTTATGGCATTTTTAAACTCCTTACCGGTTTTTCTGATCACAGTCATTCCGTCGTCGGTTCAAAAGTGCTGAGTTATGGATTACTTTTATTATACACGGTTTACTCTTCTCTGTCCTTCATTTTTTATAATCGGTCTTTCGCTTGCCTCATTTTCATCATCCAATGAAGCTGACAGTCAGCCAGACACAGGACTTGAACCCGGGACCGACGAATTGCGCATGCAAACATTTCATTGCAAAGGGGATCCGAGCTTCTTCAGTGATCAAATAAGTTCCGCTCTGCAAACATCGCGGTGATAACCCTGCGCTTCGCTTCCGTAAACGCAATCGGCTGATCATAGCTGAACGAGATCATCCTGTTGGATTTCAGAAGATAGATCGTATTTCTGTAATCTGTCTGGAGCGGGGGATCCGTGTCGGGATTGAGCTTGGCAGCCGCAAAGTCCGCGTTCCAGACGTCCGCATCCAGTATAACCAGACCTTCCAGCGCTGCCAATGAACAGGATTTCGCTGAACAAGGAAGACCGCTTTCCCGGGCAAAGCCTGCGATCGGATCGTTTTCTTCTGCGAAATCAATAATTTCCAAATTTATATGGATTCGTATTTTTGCCCCATCATCCCAACCGTTAAGGCTCAGCCGATACCGCTGATCATTGCGGCCATCCGTGTTCACCTGTTTACTTTCCACAACTTCCTCAGTATAGCCAAGATCCGCCATCGACAACACCTGCGGCGCTTTCTGCCCAACAACATTCATATAGAAAAGAACTCCGGCCATGAAGAGCATAAAAATTAAAAATCTGAAATCCCGTCTGAACTCATTATTTAACATTTCTATCTGTGGATATTTCATTCCCAGCCGATCACCGATTTCTAACAGTTTCTTATTGACCATTTTTCTTCCCCTGCCGCTTCTTCTATCTGCTTCTTCATTAATTCTATTGTATCAAAGTTCCGTTGTTTTGAATGAAAAGCATAAAAAAATCCCGCTGAATTTCTCAACGGGATATCCTTT
This sequence comes from Holdemania sp. 1001302B_160321_E10, assembly GCF_015552275.1. Classification (NCBI taxonomy): domain Bacteria; kingdom Bacillati; phylum Bacillota; class Erysipelotrichia; order Erysipelotrichales; family Erysipelotrichaceae; genus Holdemania; species Holdemania sp. 1001302B_160321_E10. The sequence goes on from NZ_JADNEM010000004.1 coordinate 157,070, forward strand.
TCTCATGGTGCCGACTATAGGACTTGAACCTACCACCTACGCGTTACGAGTGCGTTGCTCTACCGGATGAGCTAAGTCGGCGTAAATATAGTTTATAAAAACTGTGTCCTTCTGTCAAGTTTTTTTAGCATTTTATTCGCAACTTTTGTTACTCCTCACTGGAAAAACTGCGAGAAAATTTGTTCGCTGAGATCCTCGGATTAAGAAAACTTGTTGTGAGCTTGGATTCTACACTGAATCGCGGTCAGAAACAACAAACTTCTGATCCTTCTCTCCTTCAAGCAACAATTTTCGACTTCATTTAAGGATTAAAAAGAACACAGTGAAAATGAAAACTGGACCCGAAAAGGAAACTTTAATTGCTTTGTGAAAAACAATTTCATCATTTTCTTAGAGAGGAATTTTAACTTTTCCGCAATCTTATTAGGGCAGGGTTTTGTTGAACCGCGGATGCCCGTCCGAATAGAGTCGACTTTTGGTCTTTTCCAATTCAATTCAAACCGACAGATTTTTGTCATCTGTCGTCAAAGGAGGGCAATTCTATGGAACATTTCCTGGAACTTTTCGATGCTGTAATTTTGAAAGTTGTATTGCCCTTGATCGAATGCACGATCAAAGTGATTGAATGCCGCTTAAAAATTATAGGGGCAAAAAAAAAGCGCTGCAACTACTCCCCAAGTGATTCAGCGCTCATCTGTCTGCCGCCATGCTCGTAAGAGATAGCGGTTGACGGGTGCCGCCTTTCAGCAATACCTTACACCTTGAGTATAGGCATTCCGGATGGAATTTCAACCTTTTCCTTCTCTTCTTGAGTACATTTATTCAATTCAGCGATGAGATTGGCCTACTCGCTATTATTCTGTTAAGCCTGTCTATTCTTGCCGGCTGAAACAAGGAAATCATGATGCTGGCTAAACTAAAAGGGGAGTTCATCGTTCCCCTTCCGTTCCCCTATTTATCCAGCTCATACAACAGCGGCAGATCGGCGACCGTGATGATCCCGATCGGCTTCTGATGAGCACTTCCGGACTCTGTGATCAGGATTGCCGAAATGCTGACGCCGCGGTGCAGGCTTGCCTCAAACAAATCCTGTGCTTCGGTGACATCCGCCGTGCGGGGCAGAAACAGAACCCGCTCTTTTTTATCCTTAAAATACAGACAATCGCTGACCACACCGGAAAGCGGTTTGTTCGTACGGCTCTGGTGCAGCGTCCAGCGGGCGATCATCTCCATCGTTAACAGCGCGTGAAATCCGCCCTGGGCATAGACCGGCAGCTTGGAGGAGCCCATCGTTTCCATGATATCTACCGCTTCCCGGATTTCCGTCTGGGGATCGCAGATTTTCACCGGCTTGAGAAAATGTGCGCTGACTCGCGGCGGTTCGCAGATTTTCCGCGCCAGCTCCTCAATTTCCGTAACGACCTCGTCGATGGGAATCGCGATGATATGTCCCTCGTCGGAGCGCTGGTGCACGATCGCATTGCGCAGATCGGCATATTCCTGCAGCTCCATTTCATACTTGCGGACTAACCCGCTGCTGCGGGACGCCTGGTTCAACAACTGATAAAAACGCGAATACCGTGTGACGCCGGTGATCTGCTTCAACTGCTTTTCGATCATCGCGAACGCGTTCAGAAACCGCTGTGCATTATCCATGGAAAACCCTCCTGATGAACTCTATTATATCAGGTTTTCCGTTTTCACCGCGAACTATCCCTCAGCTTTTCCACAATTTCAGTTTTTTTCCGGGTTTGTTCGTCTTTTCGCTTGATCAGACGGGCCGGAACGCCAGCCGCCAGCCATCCCGGCGGCACATCTTCCGTAACGACCGCCCCGGCGGCGATCACCGCGGACTGACCGATCCGCACCCCTTCCAGAATCACGGCGTTAGCGCCGATCAAAACGTCGTCCTCAATCACCACCGGTTCCGCGCTAGCCGGCTCCAGCACCCCCGCTACAACAGCCCCGGCGCCGATGTGGCAGCGCCGGCCGATTTCTGCCCGCGCACCGACAACCGCATTCATGTCGACCATCGTTTCCGCACCGATCTGCGCGCCAACATTGATCACCGCGCCCGTCAGAATGACCGCATTCTCCCCGATCTCCGCCGCATCCCGAATCCAGGCTCCCGGTTCAATCCGGCAAGGCAGATCCTGAATCGCAAGCAACGGCCAGGCGCTCTGGCGCTGCGGACAGACTAACCGCAGATCGCGCAGCCGGTCTTTCTGGGCCTGCAGCTGAGGGCGCAGGCTGTCCCATTCGCCGATTACCAGCTTGAACGATTCGCCATAGACCGCGGCGTCTGTCCAGTGCGTCGGGGAGTCTTCGTTAAACAGCAAAAGCACCTCTGTGCTGCGTGGGTGATCATGCAGCTTCTGAATCAGTTCTTCGGTTTTCATTCGCACGCTTTGACCTCCACCTTTCCGATATACACCGACGGGCCGGTTAATAAGCATTGTTTGTCCGGCGCTTGTTCCACTTGAAGCAGACCGCCAGGACAGCGAACCTTACAAGGCAGCGGACAGAGGCCGAAGATCGCCGCCGCGACGGCGCTGGCGCATGCGCCGGTTCCGCAGGCCAAGGTCCAGCCGACACCCCGCTCCCATGTCCTGACCTGCAGCTCGCCGTTTTCCTTCAAACGCACGAAATCCACATTCGTGCCTTCCTTAAAGAATGGATGTCTGCCGAGGGTACAGGCCTGTTCCTCGCTGACGGCTTCCGGATCCGGCGTAAAGAGCACGGTATGGGGAACGCCCAGCCAGAAGCTGCAGGACTGCTGCTGAGAAAGAAAAGGGGCGTGAAGCAACCCTGGAAGCAGCGGTTGATTCGTCATCCGCTTCGCGTCAAAATCCGGAATGCCCGCTTCCACCCGACAGATAAACGGCTCGGTTGAACAAATCCACACGCTCCGCAATCCGTCGCCAGTTCCGATTCGATAAGGACGATCCGCCCTGATCCAGCCCTTGCGGTACGCATGATGCACAAAGCAGCGCAGACCATTGCCGCACATTCCGGCCCGGGTTCCGTCCTGATTCCACAATTCCATGCTTAACGGATCCCGCCGGGCGATGATCAGACCATCCGCTCCGAAACCACGGTGCCGGTCGCACAGCGCAGCGACCTGTTGGGGATCGATCACCGGCGTCCGGCTGCCGTCAACAATCAGAAAATCATTGCCGCAGCCCTGATATTTTTCCAGAATCAAACGCTACACTCCTTTCTTCAACAATCCATTCTGCCAGGCCCATTCGCCGATCTGCACGGCGTTGGTCGCCGCCCCCTTGCGCAGCTGATCGCAGCAGCACCATAAATGGAGTCCGTGCGGACATGCCTCATCCCGGCGCAGCCGGCCGATCACCACCGCGTCGCTGTCGGTGCATTCCTTCGGCGTCGGATACGGTGCTTCGTTGAGCACAAGCCCCGGACATTCCTCGGCAGCCTGACGAATCGCATCCAGACTGACTTCCGTTTCAGTTTCCACATAAATCGACTCCGAATGGCAGCGGTACACTGGCACCCGCACACAGGTGCAGCTGACCTGCAGCGCTTCATCATGCAGGATCCGGCGGCCTTCGTTCTGCATCTTCCATTCCTCTGCGCTGATCCCGTTTTCATCGAAATCGCCGATCTGCGGGATGACATTGAACGCGATCGGAAACGGGAACACCTCCGGGGCTGCGGATGGATCGCGGATCTGGCGTTCCAGCTCGTCCATCCCCTTCATACCCGCGCCGCTGACGGCCTGATAGGTGCTGACGATCATCCGCTTTACGCGCGTCAGCTTCAGGATCGGCGAGAGCGCCATCATCGCCAGAATCGTCGCGCAGTTGGGATTGGCAACAATGCCGTGATGCCAGCGGATATCCCGGGCATTGATCTCGGGGATGACTAACGGCACGTCCTCATCCAGCCGGAAAGCGCTGCTGTTGTCGACAAACAAAGCCCCGCTGCGGCGGATCAACGGCGCGTATTCCTTTGCCAGATCGTTATCCACCGCCCCGAACACCAGATCGACGTCCTTGAGAGCCGCTGGAGAAAATTCCTCGACAATCCCTGTCTTCGCCCCCAAATCGATCACCTTGCCGGCGCTGTGGGGACTGGCTAAAAGCTTTAACGAACGCATCGGAAACCGGCGTTCCTGCAAAATCCGGATCATCGTCCGGCCGACCGCCCCGGTTGCGCCCAGAACGGCGACATTCACTTTTTCCACATTCTCACTCCTGTCTATTCACTCCAAGATAGTAAAAAGCCCGGGTTCGGCCTGGGCTTTTATCTTGAATATGGGTGAATTTCACGAAAGGACTGCCGCGATTTACATCGCTGGAAAGCGGCGGCTTCGCTCAGACGATCCAAGTCAGAAATAATTAAGACGGATAGAGTTGATTTCTGCTTCCTCAAAGAGTTCAGAGCTTGGCGATCTTCTCCTTGATTCTGCGCTTTGCCTTAAACAGAAAACGCGTGGCATATTGTTCATTTTTTACCAGAATCTCGTAGGTTTCGATCGTACCCAGAGAGATGACAAAGCCACACAGTCCCAGTCCCAATCCCAGAAAAATCAATACCGACAGGGATGACCAGGGGAAAATTCCACGGATGGAAAAGACCAGTGCCAAAATTCCCAACACAAACAAAATCGTGGACGGCATCGCGATCAGAGTCGCTTTCTTTTTCAGCGCAACATATTCTTCCATCAGGGAACTGCGCACCTCCGGATCGAACAACAGCGGTTCTTCTTTCAGCACTTTGTATTGTTCCTGTTCCGCAAACATCGCGACAATCAGCGCGCAAACGCCCAACGCCCCGATCCCGGCCGCGCCCAGCAGTTTCATCGCCGGCTGATTTTCAAACAGAATAATCGGTATCCCGGTCAGCGCTCCGCATAAGAAACCCAATCCCAGAAACCGGTTGACCCGTTTCTCGCTGGCCAGAAAGCCATTCGCCATTTCCCGGCTGACATAATAGCCTTTTTCATCGGCGGCTCGCTCCACTTTTTCAGCTTTAAGCAGATAGTCGGTCGATACCCCAAACAGCTGGGAGAGCTACAGGATTTTCTCGGTTTCCGGATATCCCTGATTGTTCTCCCACTTACTGACAGCCTGCCGGGTTGTACCCAGCTGATCGGCCAGCGCTTCCTGCGACAGGCCCTTTTCTTTGCGCAGCTTGAATAGTTTTTCTCCAAAATTCATTTTTATTTCCTCCTCAGTTCTTGGATGTCCTCATCCTATCCCATTTCGAACATTCAATCTATCTCTCTAAAAATGCACTTTGTCAACTTTGCGTTGCGTTTCTGTTTTCTGGACTGTTTTTCCTTGTTTTTCACTGTTTTGCAGGATTCAAAAAGATCCCTGCGCCATAGTGCAAGGATTCGGCATGATCGCTGGTTTGACATTCAGCAAACGGGAAAAAACAAGAACATCTCACCGTTTTTCTGCGGACAATAGAATTCCTGGATGGCGCCCGCGAGCGTCAGCCCCTGCTTCTTTATTTCATCAAGACCTGTCCGCAGGACTTCAGAGGCATCGCCCTCGACTGGAACATAGAGATAATCAAATGCGGGAATGATCCACTTTGTCCATCCTTCCGGAGCTTCCGTTTCAACCGGCACCTGCACGCCCGCCAGATAATAGCCTTCTGTCAAATGATTCTCCCAAGGTTGGAATGTCCGGTCAAAGTTCGTCATCGCGCCCCAGAAACCGGCCAGATTTCCCTGTTCATCCCGCAAAGCCAGCTGCGAAATTTCAGTGGAATGTTCATTGAAGTTTTTCCACAATCGCTGAATCCAGTTCTTATTCGTGTTTTGGGTGCTGTCCTCTTTTCCCAGAACGGCAAAAGCGGGCATCGTGCAGCGTAAGAATTCCATCGTGTTTTCTCCTTTTGATTTAATCCTCGTTCAAAGTTCTGACCATCGACAATTTGCAGCGATCAGTCCGATAATAATTAAAAGCCAGTTCAAAAGGCCTGTCCTGCGCGTCATAAAAAACCATCAGGGAACGGAGTAAAGGAAACTGATCGCGAACCTGAAGTGCTTGAGCAATCGCGCCTGACGCCCCAACCGCATCTAATTCCTGCAGACTGTAAACAGGCACAATCTTCCTGGCCCTTTTTATATATTGAAATAACGAGCCCTCTGCTTCCGTTTTTCCAATGACTCCGGTCATGGCTGTAACCCAGTAGGATTCCTCATAGATCAATGGAAATCCATTCGTCAAACGCGTTCGGCAAATCCGCGTCAAAGTTTCTTCCGCAGAAATCCGCAGGTACTTCATTAAGAAGGGATCTGGTTTTACATCAGTAATGGAATGTACGATCGTCGAAGGCACATCGCCCCGCAATAAGGCCGAGCGGGTAAAACTGACGATTTCATTCATCTTTTTATAGGTAATCCGCTCACTGATAAACGTCCCTTTGCGATAATCCCGGATAACGTATCCTTCTTCAATCAGAACGTCGACGGCCTTCCTTACGGTAACTCGTGAAACGTTAAAACGCTCCTGAAGTTCTTTTTCCGAGGGCAGCCGGTCGCGGGCCTGCAGCACGCCCTGGTCTATATCGTGAATAATCGCTTTGACGATGATGTTGTATTTACTTTGTTTATCCACACAGAACACCTCTTAGGTTATTTTACCATGTTTTCTGATATATTTCACCAAAACAGAAAAATATTATAATATATTACATTATGTATTGATTTAATAATACATTAGATATACTATTAAATTAGTTCAAAGGTTGTAAAAACCAGAAAGGAGAGAATATGATACATCCCTGGCAAATTGCATTGATCACGCTCTATGCTTTCATTCAGCCGAACGAAAGCCGCTCCTTCAAAATTGGCATGGACATGCCGATTCTGGCCGGCTGGTTTACCGGTTTGCTTCTCGGCAATCCGCAAACGGGCTTAGTCTTAGGGGGTACGCTTCAATTAATGACGTTAGGAGTCAACACTTATGGAGGCACCTCCATTCCCAATACCACAGTCGGAGCGATCGTCGGCACGGCGCTGAGCTTGAATTCCACGCCGGAATTAGCGCTGGGGATTGCGATTCCCGTCGCCCTGTTAATGATCCAACTCGATATTCTGGCACGCTACGCCAATATCTTCTTCCTTCACCGGGCCGATCATTTCATCGAACAACGAAATTACGATAAAGCGGCATTCCAAAATTTACTCGGCATGATCGCACCGGGGCTGTCGCGTGCCGTACCAGTTTTTTTCGTTCTTTGCTTTGGGCAAAGCTTTGTCGAAGCGGTGATGGGCTGGATTCCGCAATGGTTTATGACCGGCTTGCAGGTGGCCGGCGGCGTCATTCCAGTCGTAGGCATTTGCATCTTGTTAAACTACCTGCCGACACGCTCTAAACTTCCATTTTTAATTCTGGGGTTCCTGTTGGCCGCCTATGTGAAAATCCCGCTGATCGGCGTCGCCGGTTTCGGGTTGGTCATTACCCTGCTGGATTATATGTACACCCGCCAGGCAGATCAACGCTGGGCCGCAATTCGCCAGGGAGGTGATCTGGATGAATAAGCTTTTTACAAAACAAGAACTGCGACGGATTAATCTGCGTCACATGTTCGGATTACAGCTGGGCCATAATTACGAAAGAATGCAGGGACTGGGCTATTTCTATGCCATCCTTCCAGCCTTGAAAAAAATCTATAAAGACGATCCGGAAGCACTCGATCGAGCCTGCCGTGCCCATATCCAGTTTTATAATACGACGCCGCAGATGTCTGAGATCATCATTGGCATGAACGTGGCGATTGAGGAAGAGGAAGGCATCGCCGCGCTGGAAACCGCAACCTCGTTAAAGACCGCATTAATGGGACCGTTTGCGGGAGTCGGCGACGTTATTTTCGGCGTCATTGCCGGAACCATCTTTGGCGCGATTGCGGGCAACATGGCGATCGCCGGCAGTACCGTGGGCATGGGAATCTGGGTTGTCTGGAACATCGCCGTTCTGTTTTTCAGAACAAAGTTATTCGATCTGGGCTACGCCCAGGGCGCTAAATTGATCACCACGATGAAAGACCAGCTTGCTTACGTCACCAACGGCGCGTCTATTCTGGGATTGATCGTCGTCGGAGCTTTGATCCCCTCTGTGATCAAGCTGAAAATTCCATATACTTTCCAATCCGGCGAGGTCAGTCTGTCCGTGCAGGAAAACCTTGATAAAATTATGCCTTATCTCCCTCAGGTTATCCTGGTTCTTCTGTGTTATCGCTTATCTAAAGTGAAAGGCATGACGGCAGGCAAGCTCATCTTTATCGTCATGATCGGTGCGATACTCTTATCCGCGCTGAAGGTAGTTGGCTGATGGAACGTAATCGTTATTTTGAAACCATCGAAGATCTGCTTCGCCGGTTGGAAATCAGTCAAAAGGAGAATATTCATCAAGCCGCGGAATTGATTGCGGACGCCATCATGACCGGCGGAATTTTGCAGTCCTTTGGCAGCGGTCATTCCTACGCGGCCGCGATCGAAGTCGCCGGACGGGCAGGCGGTTTATTTGCCGCGAAGGTGATTAAAGACCCGGCCATGGGAATTTACGAGGTTCTGGAAGGCTCCGGCAATATCTTAATGCGAAAGGTCGAAGTGCTTCCGGAAGACGTTGTGATCATTATCTCTAATTCCGGACGTAATCCGCTGCCGATTGAAATTGCGATGAAAGTCAAAGACATCGGCGCAAAACTCATTGTCGTCACATCGCTGGAATCCTCTAAAAAACTGACGAGTCGGCATAGCAGCGGCCGCCTGCTTTATGAATTCGCGGACGTGATCCTGGACAATCTTTCCGTGGAAGGGGATGCCGCGATTCCGGTCGACGGACTGCCGGTCAAGATCTGCGGAACTTCCTCCATTGCCGCGGCAGCTTTGCTTCAATCCACCATTTTGGAAGCAGTGGAACTGATGCTTGCCCGCGGTTTTCAACCGCCGGTCAGACTCAGCGCCAATGTGGATGGCGGCACCGAGCGCAGCATTGAAATTGAAAAACAGTATAAGCAGCGGATTTATCATCTTTAAAATTCAATTACCATTATAAAGATAGCTACTAAAAACGCCCTGTTCAAATACGGGACGTTTTCTTTTCATCGTTAGCTCTCTTCGAATAAACCGTCAATGTCAGTGCAGCCGTGAAATCGGGCAAAGCGCTCCAGCGTCCGATTCAAAGTCCGGCGCAGTGTCAGGCTATCGCGGACTCTCGATTCCCGCCAGAAATGTTTTACGACTAATTTTCCTTCTGCCAATTTGGTTTCCAGCGCGATCCGTCCGACAAAACGCTCACCCCACAGCACCGGCAGCACATAGCTGTCATATTTGCGTTGTGCTTTCGGGGTGTAAATCTCCCATTTATATTGAAAATCAAACAGTGCTTCAATCAGGCGGCGATCCCACAGCGCGTTGTCCAACGGGCCTAAGAACTCCATGCGTTTGCGGTACGGCTCTTTCCGCATGACCATTTCCAGCCACGGCAGTGCTTCCGGCACGGTAAACAACGGCTGATCCAGCCCTTCCACCGTTACGGGAATGATCCGATCCTGCTTCAGCAACAAGGCAAACGCAGCCTGACGCTCCGGAGCCTTCATTTTTTCAATTCCCAGCCAGGCGTCGGAAGGCCGGTTCCAGCACAAGCCCAGGGCACGGATCCGGCGTTCCACGCGCCATCCGTAATATTCTTCATCGCTCGCAAACGGATCCGCCAGCGGATCCAGCCAGGGAAACCGCGCGGAAGTCAGATTGTAATAGCGGATTGTGCCGCGCCGGTGATGGATCACGACGTCCCCGCGGTAAAGCATCACTTCCAAAGCAACTGCTGCCAGCGAAGCCGTCCGTCCCCATACCCAGACGAGATTTTCATTCCATTGTAAATCCTGCGAACAAATAACCGGATGCGTCCGCATGAACTGTTTGATCTGTGCCGCGGCGTTTTCGATCTGTTCACTCACCCGGTGATAGCTCATAGTGTGAATTCGGTTCCGCGCAAACATGGGATAATCCTGTTCCGCATAGATCGCCATATTTTTATCCAGCGCGTCGATCAGCTTCCGATCCTTATACAATAAGGTTTCCAGCTGACTTTTCCGATAACCACCGACCCGCGCCTGCAGCACTAAATCCGCATTGCGGCCGCAGATGTCGATCGGATCAAATTGCAGACATCCCAGCTGAGCGATCAGCGTCACAATCTCTGTGTTGGTACGCCAGCGGTAAGGGCCGGACAAGCCCTGCCATAAGACATAAAACTGCCGGGCCTGGCTGCGGGTTAATGTGAATTCCATGATCAGATCCCCATTTCTTTCCTTACTTCCAGTTAATCATAAAACAGAATTATTTTCAAGCTGTTTATCCAATGAAAACTGCTTCAGGTTTATTTCTCCCAAAGCAGTTTCTGTTCATCAGATTTTCCAAGGTTGAGACACGATGATTTGTTTATCGCTTTTCACGTTTTTGTTAGAAATCCTGATCTCAAATTCATCAGCGAGGATTATGCGCCAGCGACAAAGATTAAATTACAAACCTGTATTCCCTGAGCTTGGAAATCTTCCAAATTTCGTCAGGTCCTCGCTCATCCTCATTGCGGGCAGGAGTCAAACCATCCGTTTGCCCGCTTTTTATTTTTTATTTGATTGTTCTTTTCTCATCAGCCGTTCCATCTGAATCCGGGCTTCGGTGTAATCAAGAATACTTTTCACGATCTTATCCAATTCGCGATTCTCGCTGTAATCCGCAGGCGCAATGAAATCTGCCCGGTGATCTTCAACCAACTGCTGCGCAGCCGCTTTTTTCTTCTCTGAGTCCTTGCCATACACTGCGATCGACTTGCCGCCATTGACGGTAACCAGCTTCATACATGGCACATCCGTAAGTCCGTCGCCGATATAAATCATATTGGTAAACGGGATATCGCGCAGCTGATCGGGCGTGTAGCGGTTCAGATCGTTGTCGTTGTTTTCATCCAGAACACCTTTGTTGATGCGGAAAATATACTGCGTCTTGGTCGTGTAATTCACGACGGTTGCCGGCCACACCGCAACGCCGCTGGCGTTGTAGCAATATTTGCAGGCATAGATTTTTTTGAATTCTCCGGCGATGGCCGTGCCTTCGATGATTTCCGTCAGACCCGAGGAAATGATGAAATGCTCGATTTCAATATTGTGCTGCCGGCCGTATTCGTTGATTCGGCGGAACCATTTTTCCACCCCCGGATACAGCTTGACATTTTTCCCCAGCGCAACGAAATCGCTGCGGCGGATCGGCTGTCCCATCAGATTGGCCTTGTTGAGCATCATATACATATACGTCAGGATGCCGTCCATCTTCTGACTTTCCGACAGTGCGGTTACCTCGCTCCAGAACTGCGCCGGTTCGATGCCCAGAGAAGGAATAAAACTGAATTCCTGCATATCTTTCGGCGACAGTGTTTTATCAAAATCATACATGATCGCCAGCTTCGCTGTTTTCAAAGGTCATCCCTCGTTTCTTTTCCGATCTCTATTGTACCATTTTTAGTGAATCTGTGCCTGCAGTCTGATTTGTTTTTCGTGTTTTTTGATTCGCTGCTTCCTCTTATAAATCTTGGTTTTTATGAGTCTAAATTTTATAAGGAACAGCGAATTTTCATCGCACATTAACATTTCGTGTTAGTATGCGGTGAAAATCATGGATTTCTTCACACATTGATCAATCCTCAAAGACGCCTTACTCAAGAGCAAAAGATCTGACAAAAGAGAAAAACCGGATTCTCAAAACAAATCCGGTTCATCAATATACAAAAAGGTTTATCTTGTTTTATGCTTCCAGCAGCTTCATCAGGGCATGAACGTAGATCTCTGCCTGCTGAAGCAGACAATCAATCCGCACAAACTCGTTGGCGTCGTGAATATGGCAGTCTTCGCCCATGAATTCACAGCCGAAGGCGATACAGTTATGAATTCCCTTCGCATAGGTGCCGCCGCCCATCGTGATCGGCTTGGATTCCAGATCGCCGGTGACTTCCTGATAAGCCTGAAGCAGACGCGAAACCAGCGGTGAATCGATCGGGAAGAACAGCGGTTCCGTCCGGCTGCGGACGGTGATTTTTCCTTGTGCTTCCCCGGCCAGCGCAGCTTCAATCCGGCTGGCGATCTGCCCGGAATTCATCGTCACCGGAAACCGGATGTCGATGGTTCCGCGGATGACGCCGTTTTCCGTTTTAATGATGCCGTTGCTGAAGGTCAGCGGACCATATTCATCCTCAACCTGGCAATCACAGCCCGCTCCATCGCAGCTCGTGCCGATCCGGCGGTTGTAGAATTCAACAAAATCATCCTGCATTCCCGCTTCCGCCAGAGCCGCCATCAGTTCGCCGATCGCGTTGACGCCCAGCGTCGGAGTGCTGGCATGCGCCGCCGTTCCGTAAACGTCGACGATCAGATCGCCCTGTTCCGGTTTGATTTCAAAGGTCACCGGGTGCTTTTTTAACGCCTGGCGCAGTGCTTCTTCCGACACAGCTTCGCTGGCGACGATCATCGTGCAGTGGTTGCAGACGACATTGGATGCCACGCCCCCGCGGATTTCCTTGATCTGTGTGCGGACGCTTTCAAAGTCCAGTCCCAGCGCGCCTTTTTCTCCATGCACGCCCGGGAACGTGCCGTCCGGCGTAAAGCCCATGTCGATATGCCCTTCTTTTTCCACATAATGCGCCAGACATTTTGATCCTGTTTCTTCGTTGGTGCCCAGAATCAGCCGGATTCGCTTGGTCAGCGGCACGTTCATATCCTTTAATACTTTCATTGCGATCATCGAAGCGACCACCGCGCCCTTATCGTCGCTGGTACCGCGGCCGTAAACCCGGTCGCCGTCGCGGGTCAGCGTAAACGGATCGGTCTTCCAGCCCTCGCCTGCCGGTACGACGTCCAGATGCGCCAGCACGCCGATCACCTGTTCGCCCTCGCCGATTTCAGCGTAGCCGGCATAATGATCGACATTCTTGACCGCAAAACCATAACCCTCCGCAATTTCCAGCGCTTTATCCAGACAGGCTGCCGGCACCTCGCCAAACGGCGCGTCCGGCTGCGGCTCGCCCTGGACTGAATTATACGAAACCAGCGTTGCCAGATCGTTCAGCATCGCTTCTTCATAGCTTTTTACCCGTTCTTGAATCTCCATTGTGTTCTATTCCTCCTGTTTACTGCTTTTCAGTTTAGCACGTTTCCCGGCGTTCGCCAACGTTTCGCTTGAATCTTGGCCCCGCCTGTCCCATTCTCATCGTTACTGAATTCGCTTTTGATAGATCAGGCGGCAAGGCTGGGAAGCATCGGTATTCGGTTCGCAAGCCATTTCCCAGATCACCAGCGGAGAATCCGGATCCTGCGCCATTTCCCGAATCGCCGGAATATAGTATTCGTTGCCCTGTTCATCCCGGATAAAACTTGTGTTTTCAATCTCCTCGCCCCGGACATAGCGGACGATCTGGCGCTCGCCTTCCGTCCGTCGCTCCGTCACGATCGCTATCGGTTCCGCCGCTGCTTCAATTTCCGGCGCTCCTGCGGCACTGCGGATCAGAATACAATCCTCAGCGGTATCTGCATCGTAAATAATCCCTTCGTGTTCAAAGGTCGCCAGCGGCAGCGTCCGGCCTAAGAGCGCGGTTGACACTGCGTTCACATCCCCAATGCGCACCACTGCCAGCAACTCCTCCGCGACAGCTTCCGGCAGATTCAGTAAAAGTGGATCTCCGCCCATGCCGCTGGCCGGACAGATCAGCTGATCGGGTTCCCCTTCGCAAAGGTAGGTCTTCGACGCCGCCATCAGATTCAGAAGCAGCGTTTCGTTGGCCTGAAGCTGATCAGGACGAGTGAATTCCTGCCCGGTCAGCGCGGCGAAATAAAACGCGATCTCCTCGCCGGACAGCGTCGGATTCAGCTCCCCGATAGAGAATTGATACGTCTGCGGATCCTCTTGCTTCGCAAACCCGCCGCTGTTCCGGGAGTAGGGTTTCAGCTGTGCGTATTCGTAATCCTGCGTATTCAGAATCACCGTGCGCAGCTCAAACAAGGCCTTTTCAGCCTGTTCCCGGCTTTTTTCCACTTCCGCCTGATGCGTTTGGGCCGCTTGCTGCACTGCTTCGGCCAAGGCCGGAGTCACCTGTTCATCGGGAGCGTCGACCGGCCAGCGCGTCGTCTTGGAGGACGTCGTCACCGCCGCCGTGCACGTACTCTGATAACCATCGCAGATCAGCTCCACATAAGCCTGCTTCGTTACGCCGTCTTCCTGAAAGGAAACCACATCATGACTGGTGTAATTCAGCTCCGCGGTATCGTTGACCGGATCCCAGATCAGCAGCGGATGATCGCGCTGGCCGACATACAGCACGACCAGATTGTTCGCGTTGCGCCACAGCTCAAACGGCTGGGCCTCGCCTTGTTCGTCGATGAAGATTTCCGCCTCTTTCAACCGCTTGAACATCGCGCTGATCGTTTCGTCGGTCAGCTTCGTTCCAGCCAGACGCTCCGCTTCCGCACTTGCGGTCGGTACGGCCGCCGGCGACGCTGTTTTTGGCGTGCACCCGGTGAATAAAAAGCCGGCAGCCAGTGCCAGAATAAGTTTCTTTCTCATTGCAGATACTCCCTCCTCACTTTGACATTTTCCTTATTTATCCTTCTCGTTTTCTTATGTTGATGAAATTCATCTCTATTATATCAGATGAAACGCTGAAAACGGAGCGCAGTCTGCATTGTTAAAAACTTGAAAGGAATTCGGCACAAGCTTGCCTTGGAAATTACAGAAACCAGCCAAAGCATCAGGAAGTCCGCTCACTCCGCGCCAGCTCGGCTTTGATCACTTCGACAAAAAAGCTCTGAGTTCGATTCCTGAAACCAAAACAGGAAGAGAACTCAGAGCGAATAGATCGCATCCGTCAGAAATAAATTCTTATTTCGATGCCAACAGCTTCGCGACGTTATAACCGAACGTAATGCAGCGGCTGTGAGAAATGCAGTTCAGATTGTGCGGATAGGTTCCGTGGAACATCGAACCGGAAACATTGCCGATCGCGTATAAACCCGGGATGACGTTGAATTCCGTATCCAGGACTTCTGAATTCGGCGTAATCTGCAGCCCGCCGGCCGTGCACAGCGCCGCGGCGCCTTCCAGATTCGCATAGAACGGCGCGGTTTTGATCGGATGCATCATGCTTGGAAGCATGTGGAAATCGGTATCCTCGCCGGCTTCGCACATGGCGTTCCAATGATTGATCGTTTCGACAAACGCGTCGGCGGGAACGCCCATCAGACCGGCCAGTTCTTCCAGCGTGTCCGCTTTTAACGCGTTTTCGCTCGTCGCCGCGTCGACCCAGACTTCCTTCGGTCCATAGCAGGAAGACGACGGCGTCCACATCTTGTCGATCGCGCCCGCGGCATCGCCGTCGGTGATGTACCAGTTGATCGCGCCCGGCTGGTTCTGCATCGCCAGCGCCAGATGATTGTACGGTTCATATTCCGGCGTAAACCGCTTGCCCAGCTTGTTGACGCGCAGATACGGCATCAGCTGCGCCGGATCAAGCATCAGCGGATGCGGATATTCGTCCTCAATCGCGCCGACCGCTTTGCCCATTTCATGACCGTCGCCAGTGTTGGATGCCGTGCCGTTCATCCAGTGATTCAATGCCAGATCGCGCGGGCGGCAGCATTCCTTCAGCTTGATCGGGTTGAATTCATAACCGCCGGTCGCCAGAACAACGCCCTTGGCGCACAGATATTTCACATAGCCTTCCGCCGTCCTGGCGATCACACCGACGACTTTTCCATCTTCTTTAATCAGCTGGCAGGCCGGAGTTTCCATCAGCACTTCCGCGCCGGCCTCCTTGACCTTGCTTGTTAACAGCTCGACGATTTCCGCCGGAGCCAGCGGGATATTGATCGACGTGTTCCAGGAACGACTCAGCGATGTAGTATCGTAAGGTTCATAGAAATCCGGGAAATCCCCGGCCGCAAAGGTCAGCTTGAAATCCTCATCCGGCAGACCGAACAGATCGAGGAACCAGTTGATCGCTTCCTCCTGCGTGTCGATCCACCGCTGATAGATCGCCTGGTTGCCATAGAACATGGAATTGACCATCGCGTCGTCCAGCCACTGCTTCGCGTCGAATTCAACGCCGTATTTTTTATGAATCCGGTCGGTTAATCCGCCGATCGTCGCTGAACGGTAGGTGCCGACCTGGCCTTTTTCCAGAACGACGGTTTTTAAGCCCTGCTGCGCGCTGGCGATGGACGCCGCGAAACCGGCCGGCCCCATGCCGCACACCACGACGTCGACGTTTTCAGTCTTAACAATTTCAGAATCCGCAATCGGCTCCTTCACGAAGGCTACGACGCCTTCCATCGGAACCTTCGGTTCTAACGCCTCGACCGCCGGCCAGCCTGCAGAAGAAGCGGACGGTGTTGGTTCACATGGCGGACATTCCTGATTTTCCGTAGTCGACGCGCAGCCGCCTAACAGCCCCGCAGCCGCGACGCCCAGCGCGCCGGCCGCCGTGCCTTTTAAAAAGTCCCGGCGGCTGATGCCTTTGATCTTGTTTGAATTTGACATACTTTCCCTCCTGTTTGTCTTTTCTTTCTTCATTATAAAAGGCTTGTTTGTGAATTGACAAACAGATAAAAGTTAAGGGATACAATTAAAAGTTGTATCCCCTGTTAAGTCATGATAAGCTGAAGCAAAGAAGAGGAGAAAACACCATGAATCCCAAACAGCTGCATTGTTTTATCACCGCCGCCCAGGAGGGCAGCTTTTCCAAAGCCGCGAAAAAACTTTACCTTTCCCAGCAGGCGTTAAGCAAAACGATCGACAAGCTGGAGGAAGAACTAGACGTGCCGCTGTTTATCCGCGGCGTGGCCGGACTGCAGCTGACCCGTTATGGCGAAGCTCTGCGCCAGTCGGCCTTTCCTTATTTACAGATGCACGACAACATCATCGCCGATCTGCAGGCCATGAAAAACGAAAGTCCGCAGACGTTGTCGCTGGGCTATCCGACGGGGCTGTTAATCAACTTTCCGGATGATTTTCTGACCCGTTTCATCATGGCGCATCCAGAGGTCGATTTTCAGATTTACAGCGCGCCGGACGATTCCTACAATCGCTCGCTGCAATCCAGCGAAATTGATATTTATTTCTGCACGATGCTGTATAACGCGCCGATGGTTCAAGTCCAGTATCACTACCGGCATCCCGTCTTCGCTGTGTTAAGTCAGGATCATCCGCTCGCCGCCAAGCCGGTGTTGTCGCTGGCGGACTTCCGCGGTCAGAAGCTGATCGGTTTAAACACCGAGAATGCTCTGAATGCCCGGATGGAACAAATATGTCAAAAACAGGGACTAAAGGCGACGATGGTCTTTTCCCCGGCGGAAATGGGCTTGATTTTCAAGCTGATCGAAAGCACCCGCTGCGTCAGCTTCTTCGGCAGCGATTCGATCCCGCTTCCGCCCTCAATCGTGAAGCGGCCGATTGAGGATCTGGATCTGGATTATGAATTCCTGATCATTACGCATAAGAATGCGCCGGTTACGCCGATCATGGAAGAATTCATCCGCTACACCCGCGGCTTCTTTTAAGTTTTCCCGGATCCCTGAACTTTTTACCACAGGATTCTCCAATAAGAATTCCTCTGTTTTTTCTGATTTCGCAAACAGAATGCGATTTCCTGATGATCATTTTTTTATTCTCACTTTACGATTCTCAGCCCTTGACTGCGGCTTGGACAGGAAATCAAAAAGCTGCGTTAAAAGCAGCTTGATCCGTCTTTATCTTCCATGAATTAAGCCCATTAAAATTCGATTTCAACCCCGACCGGACAATGATCCGAACCCAGGATATCCCCATAGATAACACTGTCCTTCACCTGATTCATCAGCCGCTGGGAAACGATGAAATAGTCGATCCGCCACCCGACGTTCTTCGCGCGGGAATTGAAGCGATAGGACCACCAGGAGTATTCAACCTTTTCCGGGTATAAGGTTCTGAACGTATCCGCAAACCCCAGGCCCAGCAGATCGCGCATCTTCTGGCGCTCCTGATCGGAGAAGCCCGGGTTAAAATGATTCGTCTTCGGATTCTTCAGATCGATCTCCTCCACGGCCACATTCAAGTCTCCAGTATAAACAACCGGCTTGGTTTCGTTCAGCTTTGCCAGATGCCGCGCCATCGCGTCTTCCCACTGCATCCGGTAATCCAGACGGGCCAGTTCTTCCTTGGAGTTCGGCACATAGGCGGTGACAAAATAGAATTGTTCAAATTCCAGTGTGATCACACGGCCTTCCTTCGGATGCTCCCCTTCCGCTTCGTCAAAATCATAACGCACTGACAGCGGCTTTTGTTTTGTGAACACCGCGGTGCCCGAATACCCTTTTCTTTCCGCACTGTGCCAGTATTGATGATAACCCGGCAGTTCTAATTCGATCTGATGGGGCTGCAGCTTGGTTTCCTGCAGCGCGAAAATATCCGCATCCTGTTCGTTAAAAAAATCCATAAAGCCTTTTTGGATACAGGCTCGTAACCCGTTAACATTCCATGATATCAGTTTCATAAAGCACCTCATTTTTCTGATTTCATTTAACCAGATTTCGACAGATTTTTCTACTCCTTTGATTCATTCTCCTGCATGATTCCTTGATTAACGCCGAATATCCGATTCTACATGCGATATAATAAACATAACAAGCGTTATTCGTCATCAAATGGAAATAGGTTTGCAAACATCAAAAGGATCCTGTTATTCTTGTTAATTTTGCATGTAAACGTCCAATGTTCTCAATCGTTAACCGTTACGGTTTCCACATTGCTTCCGGTCAAGAATAGTTGGTAATTTTACTGAAAATGGAAGTTTTTCCATCATCAAACCAATCACTCAATTCATATTTTTCCTATCGCAAGTTTTCAAAAGAATAATCAAGATCAGGTCTTTAAGATCAATGTTGAAAAGAACTTCTTCTTTATTCCATACAATCATAAATCGAAACGCTGATTTCACGCTCCTGTAAAAATAACGCATTAGCATACGGATTTTCTTATTTCAATTCTTATCCTGATTTCTAAAAAAGCACGATTTCTGAAAGAGAAACCGTGCTTGACTCTCGAATACGATCAGCTTTAAATCTGGTCTTCACCCGCGATTACGTTGACCGCTTTCAAGGCAAAGGTCAGCGTCCGTCCGCAAGCCAGACCCGGGAACAGTTCCGGATAGTTGTTCGCAAAGAAACTGCCGGAAACGTTGCCGATCGCATACAGGCCCGGAATGACGTTCTTCTCTTTATCCAGAACCTGCATCTTATTGTTGATCTTCAGACCGTCGCCGGTGCACAACAGACTGGCGCCCAGCCAAACACCATAGAACGGCGCTTTGCGCAGCTGTGAAAGATAATGGCTTGACTTAAAGAATTCATCGTCTTCCCCTCGATCATAAATCGCGTTGTAGCGATCGCACTGAGCTAAGAACTGAACCTTGGCTTCGCCTTCAAATCCCAGCTTATCCGCCAGTTCATCCAGCGTATCGGCTTTCATGATAATGCCTTCCTCGACATACTTCTCCATCTGTTCCGCCATCCGCTCCGGCATAATCCGGGTCAGTGAGGAACAGCCCAGCGTATGAAACTTCTGCCAGTCTGACTGGAAATCTCCATCATAAACCTGACAGTATACGCCGCCTTTCTGATTCGCCGCAGCGAAAACGATATCGTTGTACGGGCAGCCTTCATTGGCAAAGCGGACGCCATCGCGATTGACCTTCATAAACGGCTGCGTGCCCGGATTCCATTGATAGATCGTGCCCGGGAACTGCTTGGATCCGTTAGAGGCTTCAACATATCCGGCGTTCACGCCCGGCGCTACTGCGCCGCGGTCAAATAACATCGGAGCGGATTCCTTGTCCATATCCGCACCGGCCCACAAGCCCGCTTTGATTCCATCGCCATGATTCATCGCGAAATAGCTGCTTGCGGTTGTGCAGGATACCGCCAGCGGAGACAACGCCTCCATCATATCCGGATTGCCTTCATATCCGCCGGTCGCCAGAATCACGCCTTTGCTCGTGGTGATTTTAATATATTCGCCAGCACTGTTCTGAACGATTGCCCCGGTCACCGCGCCGTTTTCTTTGATCAATTCGATCAATGCATGCTCAAAATCGACATGATAGCCCTTTTTCTCGATGTAATCCACAAACAATTTGTTCCGCGGCGTATCCGCCCACTCGCTGTCTGGGCGTGGATTGTAATTATGCTGGGTCGGAGCATGGTAATAATCGGTGCCTTCCTCTGCTTCGCCGGTATCGGCTTCAAAGTAGCAGTCATAGCCATAGGAATCCATGATCGCCTTGACATAATCATGCATGGCTGCGGATTCATCCAGCCAGACCCGAACGACGCTCTGATCCAGTTTTCCGGAAGCATACCGCGACAGCTCCGTCATCGCGCGCTGCCGGTCGATTGGCTTGCCTGCGGCTAACGCGTCTGCGGAATCCGCCGCCGCATACCAGTTGCGGGTATCGCAGACAAAGCTGTTCTGTTCGACAACCCGGAAGTCCAGACCCAGATCCGCCGCTTTGACCGCCGCCATCATGCCGCCGTTGCCCGCGCCGACGATCAGCACTTCAGTCTGCCATGTTTCTTTAATGTCGCCGTCCTGTATCTGCGGCTGCTGACCCAGCCAGTTTTCGGATGTAGCTTCCGGATTGACCGTCGGCGTCGCTGCCGGCTGTTTCTCCGCCGATTCCCCACACGCGCTCAACAAGCCCAGCGCTGCCAGCGACACGGCGCCCGCCGCACTGCCCTTCAGGAATTCCCGTCTTGAAATCCCGTTTTTCTTCATCTTTCTTTCCTCCTGTTTGTGTAAATCCACACATTCACATTATAAAAGAAAGTCATGCTTTTTCTGATAGGAGTATCGAATAGGCTTATGCTGATTTCAAATAACGCAGCAGCTGTTTCAATACCGGATTGGTCGCGTCTTTGCGGTAAACTAATCCCAGATGTACGGTTTCCGGTGTCTGCGAGCGGATCGGCACCGCTTTGATCAGCGGACTGTCTGCCAGGATACCGCCCTCCGGCGCCAGAATGACGCCCTGATTCAGTTCCAGCAGCCGCCGAGAAGCAGGTACATCTTTCACTGGTGTCAAGACAATGGAAGCCCGCAGCGAGGGACTGAATTTTTCCAGATAAGCGCTGTACCGCCAGCTCTGCCGCCCGCGCGCAAACACGATCTGCGGCCATGCGGCCAGTTCGTCATACGTTACGCTGGATTGTGAAGCCAACGGATGACGGAGATTAAGATAAGCCTTCAATTCTCCGCAAAACAGCTCGCGATAGACCAGCGATGGGGAATCGACGTCCTTGCGCCAGTTCATGCAGCAGTCGATTTCACCGCTTTCAACCTGGCTTAGTCCGCGCGTAAAATCGACCGGAATCATATCCAGCCGCACCTGCGGCATTGCCTGTGTCAATTTTTCCAACGCCCTCATGAGCGGCGCTTCCGCAAACCCGATCACGCCGACTTTCAATGTCAGCGTCGCCTGATGGGCCTTCCGCGCTTCCTCCACGGCTGCCTGATATTGATGAAGCAGCTGCCGGGCCTGAGGATAGAAAACAGCTCCGGCCGGCGTCAAAGCGACCTGATTGCGATCCCGTTCAAACAATTCAAATCCCAGCTCCTGTTCCAGCAGATGAATAACCCGGCTGATGGAGGGCTGCGAACAGTGCAGCGCCTGAGCGCTCTTAGAGAAATTCAACGTTTCGGCCACATGCACAAAACATTCCAAACGATCCACTTTCATTTTTGTTTTTCCTTCCTGTTGATTCATCATCCCCGTGTGAACGTAAAAAGATAAGCTGTAATTTTATTGATATAGCGCTGATCTTTATCTTTGATTCTATAATTATACTCGCTTGATTGTTAACATTCTAATTAAAAATACAGCGGGCTGTTCCAGCTCAACTGTATTCTTTCTCCACTATTTTATTGGACCAGCTGCCGCAGAGCCTCGCCGACCCCATCCTCGTCGTTAGTAAGCGTGATGTAATCCGCGCATGCTTTTACCGGTTCGACGGCATTGCCCATCGCCACGCGCAAGCCGCAGCCTTCAAACATCGGCAGGTCGTTGACGCTGTCGCCGATGCCCAGAATCTGAGCCGGATCGATCCCCAGCTGATCGGCTGCTTTGCGGATCGCGATGCCTTTGTCCGCCTTGACGCTGATCACTTCGATATCGCCGTACGGATAGATGAAGACCCGGATGCCGGATAGCGGCCGCAGCTGCCGCGCGATCGCTTCCGTCCGGCCCCGCGCCCGGATCAACAGTTTATAAACCGGATCCGGATTCTGCCGCGCAATGGCGGGCAGATCCTGATTGGAATGCACCACAATCCGATGCTGCGGCGGCTGATCGGCGGTATAGGCCACATAATCGCCGGATAGCGGGACGTCGTGACTGCACCAGATCGTGTTCAGCTGTTTCATAAACGCCGGACAATCTTCACGTTTCAGCAGGGTCAGCACCTCGTTGAGCGCCGCCCGGGGAATCGGTTCCCCCTGAGCCTGACCATGAAAGGACCGGTAAGCACCGACAAAGCCGATCACCGATAACCGCGGATCGATCATCTGCGCCGTCTTGTAGGCGAACTGATAAGCCCGGCCGGACACCACGGCCACTTCCACGCCCTGATCCAGACAACGCTGGATCTGCTGGCGGCTCAGCGAGCCGACTTCCTTTTTTCCATTGAATAACGTTCCATCCAGATCCAGACAAACCATTCGGATCGGACGGGGACTGACAGACTGCTCCCTTAAATCGACCGGGTTGCGGTTTTCAGCCATTGCGCTTCCTCCTCATTAAGATACGGCGTTAAAGCCTCGCGAACGCGCAGATGATAGCGGTTCAGTGCCTCACGGGCAGCCGGCGTCAGAACCTGCGGGTCAACCGCGTCCAGATCGATCGGTGCCAAGGTTGTCGTTTCAAATTCCATAAACTGACCATAGAAGTTCTTCTCGCCGCAGCGGACGATCAGCTCGTTTTCAATCCGGATGCCAAATTTTCCTTCGATGTAAACGCCCGGTTCATCGGTGACCACCATTCCCGCTTCCAGCCGTTCCATTTCATTCAGCGCCGCCGTCTTCTTCCAGCGGATTCCATGCGGGCCTTCATGCACGTTCAACAGATATCCGACGCCATGACCGGTACCGCACTGATAATCCAGATTCAGCTGCCACACGGGTCCGCGGGCGAGGATGTCCAGATTGATTCCGCTGCAGCCATACAGAAACCGCGCTTCTGACAGGTTCAACATCCCCTGCAGCACCGTTGTATAGACCTTTTTGATTTCCGGCGAACACGGCCCCAGCGCAAACGTCCGGGTGATATCCGTCGTGCCTTCCCAATACTGACCGCCCGAATCGATCAAAAGCAAACCCTCCGCCGCGACCGGCACCTCGTGCTGCGGATCAGCGCTGTAATGCATCATCGCCGCGTTGGCCTTATAGGCGCAGATCGTGCCGAAGCTTTCCTCGATAAAACCTTCCTGCTCGGCGCGCAGCGCATGCAGCTTAGTTTGGATCGAGCATTCGCTCATCGCTTCTTTGCCGACGCGGGTTTTCAGCCAGTACATCAGCTTCGTCACCGCGACGCCGTCCTTGAGATGCGAACGCCGCAGGTTTTCAATCTCCGTTTCATTCTTGATCGCCTTTCTTAAGACAATCGGATTGGTTTTCTCAATCCGCCGGCAGTGCCGGGGAATCGCGCGGAGGATCGCGTAGTTGAGCTTCTGCGGATCAGCCCAGACCGTTTGCGCCGTAAGCGCCGCGACGTCCCCAATGAATGTATCGTACTCCTTGATTTCAATATTCAGAGCGGATAACGCCTGCTGGTCGGATTCCGACAGCTTGCGCGGATCCAGATACAGCACGGCCTGCTCCAGTGTCACGCAGCCATACGCCAAAACAACAGGATTGTACAGCACATCGTCGCCGCGCAGATTGAACAGCCACGCCAGATCATCGAGCGTCGAGATCAACAGTGCCTCAGCGCCTTCCTTGCGCATGACCGCACGGATTTCATCCAGCTTCTGCGCCGTCGTCCGGCCGCTGTAACGTTCTTCTAACAAGACCGCCTTCGCTTCCGATAAGCCCGGCCGGTCCTTCCAGATCAAATCCACAAGATCCTCCGTGCTTAAAATCTGCGCCTGCTTCCTTGCCAGCATTGCTTCCAGCTGGCTTCCCAGCGCCCCGCTGACCATCCGTCCGTCGAAGGCCAGACAGCCGCCCTGCGGCATTTCCTGCTCGATGAACTGCGGGAAGTCGATCACGCCTTCCTGCCCCATCTTATATAAAGTAATCCCCGAACCGGCCAGCTGCCGTTCCGCCTGAATAAAGTAACGGCCGTCAGTCCACAGTCCCGCCTGATCGCGCGTGACGACCAACGTCCCCGCCGAACCGGTAAAACCCGACATCCACGCCCGGGCCTTGAAATAATCGCCGATGTATTCGCTGCCGTGAAAATCAGACGACGGAATCAGCACGATATCCACATGTTTCTGTTCCATCACCTGCCGCAGCTGTTTTAATGTTTCTCTCATAGCCACCCTCCTGAACGTCCCTTATTGTAGCTCAAATAACGGAAAAATACAGCCTTCTTCCAACAACTTCGCCATTTTTGCGATGACTTTGAGCCTTTCATCCTCTCTGTTCGAGGATCCTCCTTGAAAATCCTGTTTCTTTCCAAATGCTGCATCCGCCTCGTTTTCCATGCCTGCGGTATTCCTGCTTTGACTTCCGCAGACTTTCGGGAAGCGCAGCTTTTCATGATCTTCCAGCAAGCCGGCATTTTCTCGCTTTGTGAATTATGGTATAGTGATGATAACAATTTCGGAGGTTTTCATGAAAAAAATCATACTTGGATTGGTTATCAGCGGCCTGATCTTAGGCGGCTGTTCATCGAAAATGGATCAGTTTGTCGAACCGCAGGGTACGCCGCGGCCGAGCATTGAACCGCTGCCGACCGACGCTTCGTTTGCGGGCGAGGAATGGTACGATCAGATGGAGGTCTGGCAGCTTCACCGGGAACCGGCCCGGGCTGCCCTGACGCCTTATCCTTCATCCCAGCAGGCGCTTCTGGCAGAGACCAGCGCTCTGGATGAAATCAATGCCGCCTCGTCCTCGCGGATTCAGTCGCTCAATGGCCGCTGGGCGTTTTACTATGCCGCCAAACCGACGGACCGTTTAAAAAACCTGGCGGGCTACGACGCGCAATGGTATTGGGAAGATTGGGACACGTCGGATTGGGATCAGATCGACGTACCGTCCAATATTCAGACTCAGTGGAAGGAAGACGGCAGCTTCCGCTATGAGCCTCCGATTTACATCAATCAGATTTATCCGTGGCTGAACTATGAAGCGATCCAATACGGCGCACAGGGGCAGCCCGTCGCCGCAACCGCCGTCAACAGCGTCGGTCACTACAAGCGCGAGTTTACGCTGGATGAAGGGCTGCAAAACAAGCATGTCTTCCTGCGCTTTGAAGGTGTGGAATCGGCGTTTTATGTTTATATCAATGGTCAGCCGATCGGTTACAGCGAAGACAGCTACACGCCCGCGGAGTTCAATATCACGCCTTACTTAAAGAAAGGCGTCAATACGATCGCAGTCGAGGTCTACCGCTGGTCGGACGGCAGCTACTTTGAAAATCAGGATTTTATCCGGCTGTCCGGAATTTTCCGCGATGTAACCTTGATCGGGCGGGAAGCAGTGGAAATCCGCGATCTGTTTGTGCAGAGCGATCTCTCCGCGGACTATAAGCAGGCGCAGGTTCAGGTCGACGTCGATCTGCGTAATCTTTCGCAGCAGCCGCAGGCAGGCTGGACGCTGGAAATGGAGCTGGTCGATCAGGGCCGCGCTGTTTTCGATCAGCCCCTGAACCTCGAAAGTCCGGAATTACCCGTACTGGAAACGACTGAAAATCAGACGGGAACTACGCTGAGCGCTCACTTCACGATCGATCAGCCGAAGCTGTGGACACCCGATCAGCCGCATCTTTACTCGCTTGTCCTCACGCTGAAAAACGCAGCGGGCGAGGTTATGGAAAGCGTTTGCCAGCGGATCGGGCTGCGAGAAATCGAAGTTCAGACCGTCGACGGTGTCCAGCAGATGCTTCTCAACGGGAAGCCCTTGATGCTCAAAGGCGTCAACCGCCATGAAACCGATCCAGTCAAGGGCCGGGCCTTGGGCGCGCAGGAAATCATCACCGATCTGAAGCTGATGAAGGCCTACAACATCAACGCCTTCCGCACCTCGCATTATCCGAATCATCCGCTGACCTACGACGTTGCGGATGAGCTGGGGCTGATCGTCGTGGACGAGGCCAACATTGAATCGCATATCGGGGAGAAGGAGCTGGGCGTTCCCGGCAACAATCCGCTCTACAACGGATTGATCATGGACCGGACCGTCAGCATGGTCGAACGGGATAAAAACCACGCCAGCGTGCTGTTCTGGTCGCTGGGCAACGAAGCGACGTATCACGAATATGAAATGAATGAAAATTATCCGTTTTACAACACCTCGATGTGGATCCTTCAGCGGGATCCGAGGCGGCTGCGCGTGTACGAGCGTGACAACCGGATCGGCGATACCCGCGAAACGTCGATGGTCGATGTGGCCAGCAGTCAGTATTGGACGCTGGATCAGCTCAAGGATTACGCTAAGAAAAACAAGCACGCGTTTTTCCAGTCTGAATATATTCACGCGATGGGCAACGGCGTCGCGAATTTAGCGGAGTATTTCGCGTTGTTTAAAACCTGTCCGCAGCTGCAGGGGGGCTTCATCTGGGATTTCATCGACCAGACGATTCTGACCGGCGACCCAGCCACAGGCCAATTCTATTACGGCTACGGCAGCGACTGGGGGACGCCGCTCAACGACGGTGATTTCTGCGGCAATGGCTTAGTCAATGCCGACCGCACCCCGAGCGCAGAGCTGGAGGAAGTGAAGAAGGTCCAGCAGGACGTCAGCTTCACCTACGATTCCCAAAAGCACCGGTTAACAATGACCAACGAATTTCTGGCGACCGATCTGAATGCTTTTGCGGTCGAGCTGAACTTCTACCAGAACGGCACGCTGTTCCATACGGCAACCTTAAGCGAAGCAGAAAAAGCACTGCCGCCCGGGGCGGCCAAAACGATCGACGTCGCGCTGCCGGATTCTGATTCCGACGCAGAAGTGATTCTGGAGATCGACGTGAAATACAGCCAGGATCAAAGCTGGGCCAATGCTTATGGTGGAAAACAGGGCGATATCCTGGCGTTTGAACAGTTTGTTCTGCAGGAAGGCAAGCCTGCGGCATCCGTGTCCCCGGATCTTTCGCTGACCGTAAGCGAGCAGGAGGGCAAATGGACGATTCAGGGCCAGACTGAACAAAATGAGGACTTTGAAATGATTCTGAATCCCGCAAAAATGGAAATTGAAGTTTACCGGCTCGGCGATCAGACCTTCCTGACCGGCGGTCCGCAGCCGTCGTTCTACCGTGCCGAAACCTCCGGCGATCCGCAGTTCTCCGAAGCAGTTCGGCAGGCTGGCAAAGCGGTTGAGTACAAGTCGCCTTCGATTCAGCGCAAAGAAGAAAACGGCGAAGTAAAGCAGCTGTCGATCAAGGCTTCCGGGACGATCAACGAATTCAACACCGGTCTGGAAACGGAGATTACCATTCAAGGCAACGGTCAGGTCGCGGTGGCGATGACGATGAAAGTGCCGTCGAAAGAGAAGGTCGGTCCACTCGCCCGGGCAGGACTGACGCTCAGTCTGGACGCTTCGTTAAACGAGATCCGCTACAATGGCCGCGGACCCGAAGAGAATTATATCGACCGCCATACCGGTTCCCGGTTGGGACAATGGACGGCAAAGATTGATGATTTCTATAACGATCAACTGCTGAAACCGCAGGACAGCGGCAACCGGACAGAGGTCCGCAGCCTGACGCTCAACGGTGAAACGAACGCGCTGACCCTGACGTTTGACGAACCCGTCGGCATGAACATCATGACCTGGGATGAACTTTCACTCGCCTCCGCCGCGCATCTGAAGGACGCGCAAAAGTTAGATCAGCCGCTGCTGCATCTGGACGCTGCCCAGCGCGGATTGGGCAACGGCAGCTGGGGCGCAGAGCCGTTAAAAGAATATCAGATTAAGCAGAATCAAACCTACACGGTTTCGTTTCAAATCAAACCCGGTCAATAATCCCTATCGCAGGATTCCAGTCTGAAATACTCCGGTTGCCAGCTCTGAGGAAAACAGACCGGCTCCTGATGAATCGTTCAGGCAATCCGGTCTTGCGAAAGGAATGATGGAGAATTCCGGTTTACAATCGGATTTCCCTGTGAATTCAATGCATCTTGTAAAAAGCCGCCCGATTTCGATCATGAAATCCAACGGCTTTTCTTTCTTCATATCTGCGTAAGCAAGCTAAAGTTTCTGATAAAACACCAACGTCATCCGGGGATTCACCGCCGCGGTTTTTCCTGTCTTCCGATATCCCATTTTCTCATAGAGATGGACCAGACGTTCCTCCTGTAAAATCGTATCCAGCTCCCATCCCCGCTCGCCATGGATTTTCTCAGCTTGTCGAATCGCTTCCTGCGCATAGCCCCGGCCCTGAAACTGCGGGAGAATGAACATCGGGGAAAGGCGCTTACGACTTCCATCCTGCTTGTCGGTGACGCTGAGCACGCCAACCGGGTTCCCATCTACGTCAATGAAATAATAATAACGGTCTTTTTGCGAACAGCGAAGCCGCAGTTGGTCCAGCGATTGATTGGCGGGACTGGTATCGTAATCCTGATACCGTTCCAACAGCTCGCGAAAAGCAATTTTCTGCATTTCCCAGATGACCGGCGCATCCTCCGCGGACGCTAAGCGTAACAGCAGCCGCATGATCAAGCCTCGCGCTTGGCCGCGGATTTCCAGCAAAGCCAGCCTGAGCCGCACGAATAGGCGATCAACAGCATCCCCGCCGGCCACTCTTTCACGATCTGCCCGGTTTCTCGCAGCCCCATTCCGATCAACAGAGCACCGACCGCAATCCTAAACAGACAACCCAACGCGATTTTCCTGGCCATCAGGACAGCGCCAGCCGCGAGAAGTGCGGTACACACCCAAGCCAGGGGACTGATCGCTCCAAAATCGCCGAACACTCCTCCGAAAAAACCGTAGAACAAGCCGGCCAGCACAGCCGGAATAAAATAGAAAAGCTTTGCCATCCGCCGATCCTCCCTTTCTAAATAATGTTAATCATTCCCGCATCGTTGGTCTTATTCTATCATAAATTCCAGAGCTGCCGGAGGATTCCTATACAAAAAGCGCTGAGGAGCGGAATTTTGGCTCTTTCAAAAATAGTGTTGGTGAGAGAAAAACCGAAACAAGAAAGACGCAGATGAGTTCCAGAAATGGGACTCA